>NZ_FOBE01000005.1:0-187953 GCF_900109475.1 Butyrivibrio sp. ob235 | reverse complement strand
TTCCCTGGCCCAGGCGTCGACATCATCGACACCATAGGTCTCCCGGATTGATTTCTCAGTCCCTAGTTTTTTGACTATTTCAGAAGAATTCTTCCCTCCGCGACGGACCGAACGGATTATGTAATACGAGATTGCATTCTTGGATTTTACTTTGTTTAACCGCATAGAACACCTCCACAACTTATAGTATTATTGTACCACAATACGGCATTACGGTCTACAAGATGTTGAAATTTTACAAAAAAATAAAGCCAGTACTGGCTTTCAGCGATTTGGGGTGTCAAACTTCCGAGATGAAATTCTTCAAGTCTTAATTGATAAATTTTTATGGAATAGGGAAATCCCGCCATCAATCACAGACATTTGATGGCGGGACTTTTTTGTGCAAAAAGGATGTAAAATTCAATTAATTCCGTGGTTATTTATATTGTTGATGCTACTGAATTATGATATATTTTAAAAGGTTTTTTTATCTTATGTGTTCATGCACAGCGGTCTACCCGCAAAAGGAGGAGAGTAACATGTTGGAGAAAGTTTTTCATCTCAAGGAACACAATACTACGGTGAAAACCGAGATTATTGCCGGTTTAACCACGTTCCTTTCAATGGCGTACATTCTCGCCGTTAACCCCAGTATTCTTGGAACTGTAATGAATCCAAGCGGTGTATTTGTAGCTACAGCTATTGCATCAGCAATTGCTACATTCTGTATGGCATTCATGGCCAATTATCCTATAGCTCTTTCAGCAGGACTTGGACTTAATGCTTACTTTGCTTACACTGTTTGCCTTGGTGAGCTTGCAGCAGAGGGTGAGAATGCATTCAAGATCTGCTTAACAGCTGTATTTGTAGAAGGTATCATTTTCCTTCTTATGTCACTTGTTAAGATTCGTGAGCAGATCATCAACAGTATACCGCAGAACCTTAAGTTCGGTATTTCTGCAGGTATCGGTCTTTTCATCGCATTTATCGGTCTTAGAGGAGCAAACGTTATCGTTCCCAGTGAATCTACTACAGTAGCACTCGGTAGCTTTGCTGATGCAGACGTTGTTCTCTGCCTGATTGGTATTATCATAATTATCGTACTCGAGCACTTCCATGTTACAGGTTCTGTTCTTATCGGAATCATTGCTACATGGGTTCTCGGAATGGTTGCACAGGCTACAGGCTGGTATACAGCAACTAATGTATTCCCTGATTTTTCAGCAGGACTTCAGCTCGGCGGAATTGCAGATACAGCATTCAAGTTTAACTTCGGATGGGCTGCAGCTCATTTTGTTGAGTTTATTGCTATAGTATTCAGTTTCCTTTATGTTGATATCTTTGACACAGTAGGAACAGTAGTAGGTGTTGCAGATAAGGCTAACCTCCTTGATGAGGACGGAAACCTTCCCAAGGTTGGAAGCGTATTCATGTCAGATGCTATCGGTACAACAGTTGGTGCATGCCTTGGTACTTCAACAGTAACAAGCTTTGTTGAGTCAGGTGCCGGTGTTGCTGCAGGCGGACGTACAGGTCTTACAGCTCTTACAACAGGTATCATGTTTGTTGTATCACTTGTACTTAGCCCTATTTTCCTTGCTATCCCTTCATTTGCAACTGCTCCCGCACTTGTATATGTTGGAATGCTTATGGTTGCCAGCACTAAGAATATTAACTTTGACGGTGATATCGCAGATACTCTTGGCGCTTACCTTGCACTTGTTATGATGCCGCTTTCATATTCAATAGCAACCGGTATCATGTTCGCAGTTCTTGCATGGGTTATCGTTAAGCTTCTCATTGGCAAGGCTAAGGACGTATCACCTGTTATGTGGATTGTATTTGTAATGTTTGCAGTTAGAATAGTTGCACTTATTACCAACTTCCAGTAATAGTTTATAAAACAGATAATAAAGAGAGCGCGCACATCCAGTGTCAGTCGATGTACGCGCTCTCTTTCTATGAAAAAGTTCGTGTTATTTAATTCTTATCTGCCGGCTTAGCCTGTCAGCTCAGCTGCATCAACCATGGCCATTCGCTGTTCGGCTTTCATATTATCATTGGCTTCCTCATCAAAAGCCCGCTCAATATTTGCGCTGCTTCGTTCAGTCTTTTCCTCGTTATCTATGGCTCTTACGATACCCTCTTGAAATACCTTTTCCTCCCGTATTTCAGCATTTTTGTTATTGCCGGATTCTTCTCGGGTGGTAATCTCGTGATCATAATCATAACGCGAGATATCGCCTTTTATATACATCTGTCGAAGCTGTGCGTCAGTGTAGGAATCAAAGGAACGAGCATTGGCGTTCTTAGTATTAACAGTAGGCTGATTTGCGTGAACCTTGCTTAACTCAGGAGCCTTATTCTGCTCGTTAAAAGGATTTTCCTTCTTTTCTGCATTAAAGGGATTCTCTTTCTTTATTTCGTTGAAAGGATTCTCTTTCTTTTCTGCAGCTTCAGCTTTTTTGTGTGCCTCTTCAATTTGGGCTTTTGCCTTCTCGGCATCTTCAATAGCGCGTTCAGCAGGAGAAGGGCCTGCGTCCTGTTTGGTTTTGAGCTCCTTGACATCGCCAATCTCTTCGGTCTCTTTCAGTTTATCCTGGGAGATTTTACTTGCCTGTGCAGTATCACCATCCTTGGATACAGCTATAACATCCTTAAGAACCTCTTGGATTCGTTCTTTTCTCGAACTGTCATCTTTATTTTGCTCTTTCAGGGTTTCCGCAGCCTTACTGGTGGTATCCGCTGTCTGAGTGGGGCGTATAGCTTCTGTGCCGGTTCTGACCATTGAAATACTTAAATCTTCCATAGTAACCCTCCAGTCTCCCCAAGCGTGCAGATAACTGCACATAAATACCTATATTGATTATACCACTTTTGCAATATTCTGACAACTTATATTATTGTCTGAAAATAACTTTCTTTTTATCTGAGAAAAAATGAAAGTTTCTTTCAATTTGTTCTAAGACTTTACAGAGTTCCCGATTGACATGAGAATTTCAAAACACTAAAATAATAACACATGATACGATTAACAATATGCTTAAACGGAGGGGAATCCTATGTCAAGAAAAGCCACGATTACGCAGGAAGAAATAGTAAATGCTGCATTTAAAATCACTAAGAAAGAGGGCTTTGATCAGATCACGTCAAGACGTCTTGCCGCAGCTGCAGGATGTTCAACACAGCCTATTTTCAGAATATATGAGAATATGGATGAACTTAAAAAGGATGTCATCGCCAAGGCGGTAGATACCTTCGAGAAGCATTGCAGGGAAACCGGTAATAACCATGATACGCCCTTCATTGATCTTGGACTTAGCTATATCACCTTTGCGCAGAAGTACCCGAATCTTTTTAAGCTTCTGTTTATTACTGCGAATGCGCTTGAGGGACGTAGCATGTATGATATTGTCAACGGTTCTGATGACAATGTTGTAAGAGAGGTTTCAAAGGCTAAGGATCAGGGTGTTCCGGATGCGGAGCAGCTTTTCATGAAGATGTGGGTGTTTATCCACGGCGCAGGCTGCATGGCTGTAACCGGGGATTTTGACCTTGAAGAGGCTGAGTCTGTTTCAATGCTTGAGTCAGCATATGAGGCATTCAGACTTTCCTGATTTTGGAGTAATTGGAGTTTTATGAAGCAGGTTGCTGTAATTGGCTGCGGTGCAGCCGGAATGATGGCGGCTATTTCCGCGGCGAATAGCGGAGCAGCCGTCACTATTTTTGAAAAAAATGAAAAGCCGGGAAAGAAGATTTACATAACCGGTAAGGGCAGATGTAATGTGACAAATGCCTGCGATATATCTGAGTATTTTGATAAAATACCACACGGTTCCAAATTTTTGTACAGCGCACTATACGGCTTTGACAACGAAGCGGTAATGCGCCTTTTTCAGGATAACGGCTGTAAGCTTAAGACGGAGCGCGGCGACAGGGTATTTCCTGTGTCGGATCACTCCTCAGACATAATAAGCACACTCGTTAGAATCCTTAAGAAAAACAAAGTGGATATCAGATATCAGGACGAGGTCAGGTGGATTCAGGTCGGAGAAGATGGCCATGTAAAGGGCGTAGTTTCCGAGGATTCCGGTATAAGTGAATTTGATGCTGTAATAGTGTGTACCGGTGGCTTGTCTTATCCGTCTACCGGATCTACCGGAGATGGCCTTAAATTCGCAAAAGAGTTGGGATTAAAGGTAACGAAGACCACACCGTCACTTGTTCCTTATAACATCAAGGAAGAGTGGTGCGCTGAGCTTCAGGGACTTTCTCTTAAAAATGTTGCGATAAAACTGGAGCAGATTCCTGCGTCCGGTCCCGGAAAGAAAAAGAAGTATGTTTATGACGGATTCGGAGAGATGCTGTTTACGCACTTTGGCGTAAGCGGACCGCTGATCCTTACATCCAGCTGTTATTACGAGGAGGCTGACAAAAAGGGAGAGAAGTATTCTTATGTGATTCATCTCGATCTTAAGCCGGCACTTACTGAAGAACAACTGGATAAAAGAATACAAAGAGAGTTTGAAAATGGTAAGAACAGACAATTTAAAAACTGCCTGAATTCACTTTTTCCTTCAAAGATGATACCTGTTATGATAAGATTGTCGGGCATAGATCCCGAGAAACAGGTCAACTCGATAACAAGAGGAGAGAGACTTTCTTTTGTATCGCTGATCAAGAATCTCAGGATGGAAGTTGAGGGACTTCGCGGTTTCCCCGAAGCCATAATCACGCGTGGCGGCGTTGCCGTGAATGAGATAAATCCCTCGACGATGGAGTCCAAAAAGATAAAGGGGCTCTATTTTGCCGGCGAAGTTATAGACGTAGATGCTCAGACCGGCGGCTTTAATTTGCAGATAGCCTGGTCAACGGGACACCTGGCGGGCGAATCCGCAGCAACAACAGAAAAGGAGAACTAATATGGGAAGCAGTATTGCCATAGACGGACCTGCAGGAGCAGGCAAAAGTACAATTGCAAAGATCGTATCCAAGAAGCTTGGATTCATATACATTGACACAGGCGCTATGTACCGTGCAATGGCCGTTCACATGATAAGAAACGGTGTATCCGGAGATGATAGTGCAGAGATTGAAAAGAACATCGACAGCGCAGATATTTCCATAGGACATGAGAACGGAGAGCAGGTAGTTTATCTTAACGGAGAAAACGTTAACTCGCTCCTCAGGACAGAAGAGGTAAGCGCTATGGCCTCAAAGACCAGCGCAAATGCGAAGGTTAGGGAAAAGCTTGTGGAGCTTCAGAGAAAGCAGGCTAAGACCACAGATGTTGTCATGGACGGAAGAGATATCGGAACTGTTGTCCTTCCCGATTCAGAGCTTAAGATTTATCTTACCGCGGGAACCAGAGTACGCGCCGAGAGACGATACAAGGAGCTTATCGAAAAGGGCGAAAACTGCAACATCGATGAGATCGAGGCAGATATCAAGGAGAGAGACCACAGAGATATGACAAGAGAAAATTCACCGCTTAAAAAGGCAGATGATGCGGTGGAGGTCGACTCTTCCTATATGACAATCGAGGAAGTGGCAGACAGGATTATATCTCTGTATAAGGGACAGTAAAGGACGAAGCATTATGGAAGTTATTCTCGCCGAACATGCCGGCTTCTGCTTTGGTGTAACCAGAGCCGTTGACGTGGTATATGACCAGATAGAAAAGAATAAGGGTAAAAAAATCTACACTTACGGCCCTATCATTCATAATGAAACTGTGGTTTCGGATCTTGAAAAACAGGGCGTTCAGGTAATTGAAGGTGCAGAGGATTTAAAGAAGCTTACGGAGGGAATCGTAATCATCAGATCCCACGGTATCCGCAAGGAAATCTATGAACTTATTAAAAAGCAGGGCCTTGACTATGTCGATGCGACCTGTCCTTTTGTGAAAAGAATTCACAACATAGTCGAGAAAGAGAGTGCAGAGGGCAAAACGATAGTGGTTGTAGGCAGCGCAAAACACCCTGAAGTTGACGGAATTGTGAGCTATGCTACGGGACCTGTTTTTGTGGTGGAATCCCCTGAAGAGGCGGAGGCGTTAAACCTGAAAGAGGGAACGGAAATCTGTATAGTATCACAAACAACATTTAATACAAATAAATTTCAAGAAACCGTTGATAAATTTTCAGATACGCGCTACAATGTTAATGTTGTGAACACTATTTGTAGTGCGACTGAAGAAAGACAGACAGAAGCGGAAGCTATTGCTGCTAAAGTCGATGCTATGATAGTGATAGGCGGAGCGCACAGTTCTAATTCAAGGAAACTGTATGAGATATGCAGTAAGAAGTGTGCCAATACATATTTTATTCAGACACTGGATGACTTGCATTTAGAACTTCCTAAAGCGGTTAAACTAGTGGGTATTACCGCCGGGGCGTCCACCCCAAAGAACATTATCGAGGAGGTTCAGAATCATGTCAGAACAATCTTTTGAACAAATGCTCAATGAGTCGTTCAAAACAATTCATACGGGGGAGGTCGTTGAAGGCACTGTTATATCTGTGAAGCCTGATGAGATTATTCTTAACATTGGCTATAAATCAGATGGTGTACTTACCAAGAGCGAGTATAGTAACGATAACAGTATCGATCTTACTCAGGTTGTTAAGGAAGGTGACACAATGGATGTCAAAGTCCTTAAGACCAATGATGCAGACGGTCAGGTTATCCTTTCATACAAGAGACTTGCCCTCGACAGAGGAAACAAGCGTATCGAAGAGGCTTATAACAACCAGGAGGTACTTACAGCTAAGGTTGTTCAGGTTCTCGATGGCGGTCTTACAGTAGTAGTTGATGAAGTTCGTATCTTCATCCCTGCAAGTCTTGTATCAGATACTTACGAGAAGGATCTTTCCAAGTACGAAGGACAGGAGATCCAGTTCGTAGTTACAGAGTACAATCCTAAGCGTAGAAGATATATCGGTAACCGCAAGATGCTCATCACAGCTGAGAAGGCTGAGCAGGCTAAGAAGCTGTTTGAGACAATCGGTGTTGGCGATATCGTTGAAGGTGTTGTTAAGAACGTTACAGATTTCGGTGCATTCATCGATCTCGGCGGCGCAGACGGACTTCTTCATATCTCTGAGATGTCTTGGGGACGTGTTGAGAATCCTAAGAAGACCTTCAAGGTTGGCGATACAGTTAAGGTTCAGATCAAGGGTATCGACGGCAGCAAGATCGCTCTTTCCAGAAAGTTTGATGATGAGAATCCCTGGAAGGATGCTGATTCCAAGTATGCAGTTGGTAACGAGGTAACCGGTAAGGTTGCAAGAATGACTGACTTTGGTGCATTCATCGAGCTTGAGCCCGGCATCGACGCACTTCTTCATGTATCTCAGATCGCAAGAGAGCACATTGAGAAGCCTTCAGATGTACTTAGCATCGGTCAGGAAGTTACAGCTAGAATAGTTGATTTCAACGAAGCAGATCGCAAGATCAGCCTTAGCATCAAGGCTCTTACAGCTCCCGAGAAGGACGAAGCTGAGGAGAGCGGTGATGTTGTATCAGTAGATATTGAGAAGGCTATCGCTGAGCAGGATGCTGAATAATCAGAATTGATTTTGAGGCATTATAGAAGTCCTATATGAAATTGAGCAAAATGGTGTATGTCATAGACATACACCATTTTTTGTGTTCATAGTAGATAATTGATTTGCTATTCCTTGAACGTCAATATTAACTAGTAATAAACCAGCCGGAAAATTTACATAAACCAATGACCGTTTAGACACGGGAAACGACCGCTTAGACAAAACCTATTGAACATATATAACCCTAAGCTATCATTTAGTTATTCTGATACTACTTGTAAATCGATTATGAGGAAAGACAGGAAAGGAAGCGGCCTATGAAAAGAAGATTTTTTAGAATGATATCGACGGTCATGACAATTGCAATGACCGTGTCTATGGCTTTTGTAACTATGGATGGTATACATGTGCATGCGGCTGCAACAGTATGCGGTTATGCTCATTCATATAAGGATCATGTTATATCCCAGACTGGGACTACTCATACCGTCTGTACAGAGTGTACTGAGTGCGGAAAAATTTTCGATGGAACAGCTGTAAATGCATATGGAGAACAACCGGATACGACACGGACTGAACACCATTCTGATTATCCTAATGCAACCATCACCATAACAAGCAGTTCATACCATACATACAGTGGTACATGTGATGTATGCGGGGCATACAGCATTGGTGAGGATCATAAATTTGATGACAAGGGCATATGTACGGTTTGTAAATATGACAAGAATAATCCAAACGGTAATGAGTCATCTTCAGGATCAGGTGGAGCAGAAGGTGCCGGGGGTAATTCCGGAGCTGGCGGCGGTAATTCCGGAGCTGCCGGCGGTAATTCAGGTTCAGGAGGACAAAATGATGATGGAGGAGCCGGTGGCGGCGATGGCGCTACATCACAGAATGGGCGCAAGATTGCAAGTATACCGCAGGTGAATAATCCTGTATATAATGGCAAAACACAGACAGGTGTTGCTTCCGGAACCGGATATACAATTACCGGTAATAAAGGAACAAATGCCGGTAGTTATAAAGCTACAGCGAAACTTAAGAACGGTTATACATGGCCGGATGGAAGCAAAAAGAATAAATCCTTTAAATGGAAGATTAAAAAGGCTCCGAATCCGATTGCTATAAAGACACACAAGAATTATAAAGTTAAATATTCAAAGATTAAAAAATCAAGTCTCGTAGTTCCGTATGGCAAGTTGTTCAGGGCATCCAAGGCTATAGGTAAAAAGAGATATTTCATAGTAAAGGGAAGTAATGTAGCAAGTATAAATAAGAGTACAGGAGCAGTTACAATCAAGAAGGGTGTAAAGAAAGGAACTTATGATATCACGGTTAAGGTTACCGCGCAGGGAGATAAGAACCATGAAAAGGGAGTTGTCAAAGGGACATTTAGAATAACAGTGAAATAAGGGGGCTCTTTCATGTACGTATTTTAGTTTTGAACCATAGTGAAATATAGTATAATTGTGAGAGAAATACATGTTTTTCCTGGCAATATGTTTTCATTATGAAGACTAAAATATAACGTATAAATCGGAAAGTGCTTACTCTATATGGATGATAGAATTAACATTCGATTCGAGTATGACCCTGAGCATGATAAGCCGCAGGTGATAATCAGAGCCAGTGAAAAGAATGAACTGGTAGAAAACATTATAAAGAGTATCGAGCAGTATGCACTCGGGAATATTATGTCCAAAATAGTAGTTCAGGACAGGGATAAGGAGATACTAATTGAGATTAACGATATTATTCGTATATATACCGAGAGCAGAAAGCTGAAGGTGCGTACCATGGCGGGTGTTTATGAAGTAAGGGGAGCACTGCGCGACTTGGAAGACAGGCTTGATAAAAGATTTTTTGCACGAATAAGCCGCGCAGAAATAGTTAATATTAAAAGGATTTCAGGGTTTGATCTGAGTATTACCGGTACTATTCATGTATCCTTTGAAGATGGAAGCGAAACCTGGGTTGCGAGACGCTTTGTTAAGGACTTGCAGAAGAGGCTTAGCTTTATGCGAAGAGGTGGTGAGTATCATGAATAGATTGATAAAAAAAGGAATTGTTTTAGCAACAATAGGATTTTGGATAGGACTGGCTATTGGTGTTTTCATAAGCTTTTTGGCTAATGGTAATGCGGATGGCCCTATGGTGTTTACCGGCGAAATCTTTTTGAAACTTTTGGCAGGAGGAATATACGGCGCTATACCCATGGGGGGAAGCGTTATGTATGAAATAGAGGAGTGGAGCATTTTTAGAGCAACTGCGACCCATTTTGTTATAACTTTTTCGGGATTCATTATACTTGCTGCTGTGCAGGGGTGGCTAAGACTTGATAATCCTGTATTTTGGATAATTTCAGTGGCTTTTCAGGTATGTTATTTTCTCATATGGCTGTTTAATTATCTGGCATATAGGAAGTATATCAGAGAGATGAATGATGATATTAGAGCGATACGCTCAAATAAGCAGATAAACTGAATTAGTTATATTTACATAATTATGTTTATATATATTTAATTTTACATTCATCTATGATGTGGGCTACAATGAAAATAGTGATAATCGCTTATTTTTCTTACGTATCAACTTATAAGGGGGTTATAAGATATGGCAGTTGATTATGAGTGGTTTAAAGGCGAAGTTTATAAGCTCACAAAGATTGATCTTAATGCATACAAAGAAAAGCAGATGAAGCGCAGAATTGATACGCTCATCGGTAAGACGGAATGTAAGGGTTATGATCAGTATATGGATCTTATCAAAAAGGACCAGACTGCAAGAGAAACCTTTATTACTTATCTTACAATCAATGTTTCCGAGTTTTTCAGAAACATCGATCAGTGGAATTTGATGGATAAGCAGATGGTGCCGGAGCTCATGAACAGGTTTGGTAAGAACCTGAAGATTTGGAGTGCTGCCTGCTCTACAGGTGATGAGCCATATACGATTGTCATGCTCATGTCCAATCATGTGCCGCTCAATCAGATAAATGTCATGGCATGGGATATTGATACCGTAGCACTTGCGAAGGCAAGAGCGGGTGTCTATGATGCCAAGGAAGTATCGGGCGTTCCGGCTGACCTTAAGAAGAAATATCTTACGCAGGAAGGCGATAAGTGGCGCGTTTGCGATGATGTCAAAAAGCGTGTAAACTTTAAGCAGGCAGATCTTTTGAGAGAGCCTTATCCGAAGGATTATCACCTTATTGTATGTCGAAATGTACTTATCTATTTCACAGAGGAAGCTAAGGACGAGATTTTCAGAAAGTACTATGCTTCTCTTGCTCCCGGTGGAGTGCTGTTCATAGGTAGTACAGAGCAGATTATAAATTATAAGGAGATTGGCTTTATCAGAAAGAGCTCATTCTATTACGAAAAGCCGATGTAAAAAGGGGAACATATATGAAAAAAGTTTGGGGAAAAATAATACTGGGGACAATATGTATATTAGGATGCAGTCTGTTTGCGCCGAGTATTGGCGCAAAGGCTGCATCTTTGCATGGAAGTAGCAATGAGGAAAAGATTTTCTTTTTCCTGAGAGAAGAAATGAATTTCAACAATGCTGCCGGTGCCGGTGTTCTTGCAAATATTGAGAAGGAATCCTCGTTTAGGACAAATGCATTATCTGATGGTGGTACAAGCTATGGTATTTGCCAATGGCACGCAGAGAGAATGTCAAGACTTAGAGCCTGGTGTGATGACCACGGGTATGATTGGGAGGATCTGGAAGGGCAGCTCTATTACCTTGAATATGAGCTGGACACGTATTATCCATACACATGCTCGGTTCTTCGTGGGGTGAAAAATTCAAAATCAGGGGCTTATAGAGCGGGACATGATTGGTGCTACTATTTTGAAGTACCTGCGGACAAGGAGGAACGGGCCAGGGAAAGAGGCGAGCTTGCGCGTGATTATTACTGGCCAAAGTATAAAAATGTAAAGACCAAGCTTCAGAAGGGTAAAACCTATGAAACTGATATAGGCATTTTTAAGGCAACGGGAGATTTTGAGGTCACATTCTTAGAGATGACTGATGAAGAAGTGACTTCTCTTGAAATACCGGGAAAAGTCAAGATAGGTAATATTACCGCCAAAATAACGGCGATCTCTCCAAGGGCTTTTGAGGATAATGAAAACCTTGAAAGCGTAACAATAGGAGGGAATGTAACCAAAATAGGAAAGTGTGCCTTTGCAGGCTGCTCGCATCTTAATGAAATTACAATCAAGTCAAAGAAAATAAAAACCTTCGGAAAGGCCTGCTTTAGAGACATAAGTGAAACTGCTGTATTTTATGTCAAGAAGGCTGTTAAAAAGAAATATGCCAAAAAGCTGAAAAAAGTGTCACCTGAAGGCATTGAGATTCAAAAATATTAAGTATACTTTTCTTGTGAGGTAGGACTTATATGGAGCATAACAAGATATATCTGGTCTATTCACTTTTCATATTCCTTGTAGGAATGGGATTTTTTACTGCAGGAGAGTTTAACAGACCGCCTAAGCCGGAACTCAAGGATCCCAATTTGCTGGGGCATGAGGATGAAGAAAATGGAGAACAGGAAGGTCCCGGGACTGCTGAAATATCCGGAGAAGATATTCAGATGCCTGTTCCTGAGCCTGAAGAACCAACCATAGAAGATATCGCGCTTGAGACGGACGAGGAGGACGCAGCTGAGGAAGAGGCTGAATCCGAAGAACAGGCAGAGGGTGAAGAGGAAGAAGCCGGACCTCCGCTTTATGACGGTCACGAGGAGGAACGAATAGAACTAATAAAGGAAAACTACATCGCACAGGAAAAATATGACAGTTCCAGATGGACAACCTACGTAGGGTTCATGTTCTGGGCATTATCAATTGTTTGTGCAATCCTATATTTCAGAAGCTAAAAACAAAAGAAAAAGGCTATATCCGTAAGTTGCGGATATAGCCTTTTATTATGCTCTGGTTGGTTTCCAGGTTATCTCGTAAAAACTTTCCATTATTTTTCTGAGCTCATTCATCATGGAAAGACATGCACTATTCTCATCGGTATATCTCATAAGACCGATCTTTTTCTTATGATCCAGAAAATACACTTCCCAAAATTCTTTATTCTTGGTCAGACACACTCTGCCGTCACGCTCTTTACCAATCTTGTACAGTTTGGATGGAACGAGGTGTTCTTTGAAAAAACTCTTTAACTCTTTTGCTGTCATACCTTCCTCCAATATGCAATCCACAATGAGATAATAAAAATAACTATCTCATGTAGTATTTAAAACTACATATACATTACCACAAAGGAAGCAGACTATCAAGTATTATTAAAATCAAGTGAAATTTTTTCTAAAAATTGTCAATTATCCGACTATTTATTGTATATAATCATGGAAATGATATAATTCGGCAAAAATTTACAGGAATTTTATAATTTTTTGAAATTTTTGTACGATAATATATTTATAAAAATATGGTCGCCCACATGGAGATTATTATTTTGTTGAGGGGGAAATTGAATATGAGTATAACAAGGATCAGGCTACTTAAGCTTCATTTTATTTTGTGTATCACAGTTATGATTTTTGTATCGGGCGGTATCACCGCGAGGGCAAAGACGGTAAATACCGGTGAGGTGGTTGCCTACATGAATGCGCTCAGAGGTGAATTAGGGCTTCCTGCTTTTGCTGTATCGGATTCGCTTAACCAGTCCGCAGCTATCAGAGCAAGCGAACTGCCGGCGAGATTCGATCACACGAGACCTGACGGAAGCGCATGGTATACAGTTGGTTCCGGCATCTATGGCGAAAATCTTGCACGCGCGGACAATGATGAGAAAAAAGGAACGCTGAATATAATGGCGGCCTGGTATCGCAGCCCGTCTCACAGGGCAAATCTTTTGAGCAAGTCCACGCAGATAGGAATTGCCTGCTACGAGGATGCAAACGGAGTGGCCTATATCGCCTGCGAATTTAATTGAATACTATGGGAAACAGCTATTCTTCCTTTACGAAAGGATGGCTGTTTTTTTATATAAATATAATAATTCCCATCGCTGTTTTATGACATAATTAAATTGTATATGTAGTTTACGTAACCAGGAGAGTTTTTATGAGTAGACGGGCACTTTCCGCAATTATTAGCTTAATACTTGTGCTCGGTACGGCAGGGTGTAATGAAGCGGTTCCTCCGAATGAGCCTGCCGAGCCTACTGCTTCAGAGCAGGAGGGCGGTTTTGTTGTGTCCGAAGAAATGCAGAACGGGACTGCCGGCATTTCACTTACAGAGAGTGAAGAAGAGGGCGGTTTTGATACTTCAGGTATTGATACCTCGGAGCATGTTGTCATAACTTATCTTACGACAGGAGATAAGCCGGTTGGAGAAGCGGCTGAAAGACTCAGGGAGACCATAGCTGAGCTTAATGAGACACTTAATGAAAAGGTCAATGCAGAGCTTAATATTGATTTTGTGGAATGGGATAACTACCTCGAAAACTATAATAAGAAGCTGGCATTGCTTGATGGAAGCGTGGACCTTGTGGGAGCTTCTACTGACTGGCTTGACGGATGGATCAATGCAAAAAAAGGTGTCTTTTTACCCCTGTCGGAAAATTTGCTGAAAAAATATGCCCCCCTTACCTATGAGTCGGTTACACCTGAACATTGGGATATGTGCAAGTACAATGACGACATTTACTTTATGCCCGAGGATAATTATACACAGTGGACAAACCATGGATTTATCTATCGCATGGATTTTGCCAAGGAACTGGGGCTGGAAGATGGCATTACAAACTGGGAAGAGTTAACCAGGTATCTGGAGAATGTCAGGAGTATTCATCCTGAACTTAAGGAAGTATGGGATGCTGATGGTACCCAGTATCTTAATATGGCAGAGGGATGGATAGTTTCTCATAGCGATTATGTACCTATTCAGGGGCTGTGTTCATCCAATCTGTGGGGCGGGACATTGGAAGATCCTTATACACTATATGTTCCTGCGATGCAGGATACGGATATGCTTATTGAATATGCAAGGCTCATGAAAGAGTGGGATGCCAGGGGAGTGTGGCCTTCGGATGTTATGACGAACAGCAGCGCTGATAATCGTGAGGAATACAGAAAAGGACAGGTTGCGCTGGAACAGCATCACACACAGACTTATGTAAATCTTTGCTCAAAGACCGGTGAAAATATCCTATATCAGGACAATCCGGATGCAAGCTCAGGATTCTTTTACTTTGGGCAGGAAAACGGGAACCTTGTGGCTCCTATAATCACCCACGGGGCTATGGCAGTTTCAGCTGCTTCCGAAAATCCTGAGCGAGCACTTATGGTATATGATCTTTTGCGAAACGATCCTGTCTGCTATAGACTGATATGCTATGGAATAGAGGGAGTTTCTTATTCGATAAACGAGCAGGGGCTTCGCGATCAGCCTGAAAGCTATAATCCGGAAGCTGACAATATATATGACATAACCAACTTCTGGTGGGGCAGAAACGACAATAATGAGATTCGCGACGCAAAGACCAACTGGGATACGGTAGATGAGCTTTACACAGCCTATGAGAAAAAGAAGATTGACTATCCCTATGGGCAGTTTGTTCCGGATGAAATCGAGATAGAAGGCAAGATAGAAAAGTGTAATGAAATTTACAATAGTTATATGAAACAGATTTCTTACGGAAAGTATGATGGTACAGCTGAAGATATCGTGACAAAAATGCAGGATGAGCTTGCACTTGAGGGGATTGATGATGTTACGGCTGTTTTACAGGAACAGATAGACGCATTATATAAGTGATCATTTTATGCAAACATGATTGATATGAAAACCGGAGGTTAAATTCTCCGGTTTTTCTATGTCAAAAATTGCCGAAAAGCATGATTTTTCGTTGAAAATATTGTGCATAACGCTTAGAATATAAGTTATAAAGTTTTTATAAATATAGAGAGGGGAATAAACAATATGGCTCAGACTAATATGCTGGCTATGATCCTTGCAGGTGGCAGGGGAAGCCGACTCCACGAGCTCACAAACAAGGTTGCAAAACCTGCTGTAGCATACGGAGGAAAATACCGCATTATTGATTTTCCGCTTAGTAACTGTGCGAACAGTGGAATTGATATTGTCGGAGTCCTTACTCAGTACGAATCGGTACTTCTCAACAGTTATGTTGCAGCCGGCGGACGTTGGGGACTGGATACAAAGGACAGCGGAGTATTCGTTCTGACTCCGAGAGAAAAGGCAGATTCCGGACTCGATGTTTATCGCGGAACCGCTGATGCAATTTCACAGAATATTGATTTCATCGATGCATACGATCCGGAGTATCTTCTTGTTCTTTCCGGAGATCACATCTACAAAATGAATTATGATAAGATGCTCAGATTCCACAAAGAGCATAAGGCAGATGCGACCATCGCTGTTCGCGGCGTTCCGAAGAAGGAAGCAAGCCGTTTTGGTATCATGAACACTGATGGCAACGGACGCATTATAGAGTTCGAGGAAAAGCCCGCTAAGCCTAAGAGCAATCTGGCTTCCATGGGTATCTATATTTTCAACTGGAAGACCATGCGCAAGATGCTTATCGAGGATATGAAGAATCCTGATTCCAGCCAT
Organism: Butyrivibrio sp. ob235; assembly: GCF_900109475.1. Lineage (NCBI taxonomy): Bacteria > Bacillati > Bacillota > Clostridia > Lachnospirales > Lachnospiraceae > Butyrivibrio > Butyrivibrio sp. ob235. Next base: position 171,812 of record NZ_FOBE01000005.1, on the reverse strand, counting down.
GACTTTGGTAAGGACTTTATCCCTGTAATGCTCAATGAAGGCAAGGGACTTTATGCTTATGAGTTCTCCGGTTACTGGAAGGATGTCGGAACAATCGATTCTCTTTGGGAAGCTAATATGGATCTTCTTGACAGTGAGAACGAGCTTAATCTTGATGATACATCCTGGAAGATTTATTCAGAGGATGTCGGAATGACACCTGCATATATCGCAGAAACGGCCAAGATTGACAGAGCTTATATCAATCAGGGTTCTGCTATCGGAGGAGAGGTTAAGAACTCAGTTATTTTTGCCGGAGCAAAGATCGGACCCGGAGCAAAGGTTATAGACTCTGTTCTTATGCCTAATGCTTCAGTCCTGGAAGGTGCTACGGTTACCAGATGCCTTGTGGCAGAGGGGGTACGCATTGGCAAGAATGCTGTTGTCGGAAGCAAAAAGAGCGAGGAAATCCTCCTTGTTGCAAAAAGTGTAAAGGGGGATGATAAATAATGGCAAATAAGGCATTTGGCGTGATCAATTCCGCCGCTAATTATATTCGCGTTGAGGGACTTCATGATTACAGACCTATAGGAGCTTTTTCATTCCTTGGAAGATTTCGTGTAATCGATTTTCCTATTTCCAACATGAGTAACAGTGGATTCGACAGAATTCAGGTATGCCTCAACAGCAGACCCAGATCAATAGTTGAGCACATCGGCTCCGGACGTCACTACAACATCAACTCCAAACGTGGTGCAATCCAGATGTTCTTTACGCAGAACAACGGCGCAAGCTCAATTTACAACACTGATATCAATGCCTATATTGAGAATATGGAGCAGATCGAGCGTATGCCTCAGGACTACGTTGTTGTTGCTCCAAGCTATATGATCTACAAGCAGGATTATCAGGCACTCCTTGATGAGCACGTAGCATCAGGGACAGATATTACACTTCTCTATCACAAAGTAGATCAGGCTAAGGAATATTACAGAGCTTGCAATACAGTGACTCTTAATAAGCAGAAGGGTATCGAGTCAATCGAGCGCAACATGGGTACGGCTAAGGAAAGAAATATCAGCATGGATACCTATGTTATGAAGAAGGGGATTTTCATTGATCTCATTAAGAAGTCAAGAAAAGAATCCTCTGCATATTCTCTGGCTGATATGATCGCCCTTTCATGCAAGGATCTCGATATAAGAGGATTCCAGCACAGAGGTTTCTTCGCAGCGATAACAAGTCTCGATGATTATTACAGAGCAAACATGGAGCTTCTTGATTATGGTACTGCAATGGAATTCTTCAGACCTGAGTGGCCTATTTATACAAAAACTACAGATGCATGTCCTACTCAGTATTTCCACGGCGCGAAGGTTACAAATTCTATGATATGTAATGCATCGCTCATCGAAGGAACTGTTGAGAACTCCATAATCGGACGTAATGTTCACATCGGTAAGAATGCGGTAGTAAGAAATTCAATTGTTCTTGCTTACAATAACATCGCTGATGGCGTGCATATCGAGAATGCTGTAATAGATAAGTGGGCTGATATAAGAAACGTGAAGAGAGTAGTTTCTGATTCGGTTACACCCGCCTATGTAAAGAGAAACGATATCTTGTGATTTATCCCAAGCCTTCCCCTTGGGGGGGAAGGTGTCGCGAAGCGACGGATGAGGGGATAATATAAAAATTTAGCCACACATGGAACTTCCTTTATGATATTATTGAACACGTAGTGTTTAAATAATCATTATCGGGAGGTTTCCATGGGTGGTTTTTTTGGCGTAGCATCGCGTGAAAGCGCAGTTTTTGATCTGTTCTACGGAACTGATTATCATTCTCACCTCGGCACTCGCCGGGCAGGTCTCGCTGTATATGACAGGAAGAAGGGCTTCGATCGTTCCATACATAATATCGAGAGATCGTATTTCAGACCTAAATTTGAAGAGGATATGTTAAAAATGGAGGGACATCTCGGAATCGGCTGTATTTCCGATTTTGAGCCGCAGCCTCTCATTGTTCGTTCTCACCATGGCACATATGCCATAACTACGGTCGGTAAGATCAACAACATTGAAGAGATTACCAATAAGCTATTTGCAGACAACAGATCGCATTTCCTTGAGATGAGCGGTGGCGATATCAACCCCACAGAGCTTGTTGCTTCCATTATTAACCAGAAGGTCACGATTGTTGAGGGTATTAGATATGCGCAGGAGATAATTAAGGGATCGCTCACAATGCTCCTTATGACTCCGGAGGGCATTTATGCAGCCAGAGACAGATTTGGAAGAACACCGGTTGAAATCGGCCATAAGGATGAGGGCTATTGTGTCTGCTTTGAGAGCTTTTCATATCTGAATCTGGGTTATGATCCCTACAGGGAACTCGGTCCTGGAGAGATTGCGTTTATTACACCCGAAAGTGTTGAGATAGTTGCTCCGGCCTTTGATGAAATGCGTATCTGTACCTTCCTGTGGATCTATTACGGATTTCCTGCTTCGGCCTATGAGGGACTAAGTGTTGAGAATATCAGATACGGCTGCGGAAAAAAGCTTGCTCAGCGTGATATGCAAAGAGGGCTGCATCCCGACCTTGTTGCAGGTGTACCTGACTCCGGAGTTGCTCATGCCATCGGATATTCGAATGCTTCTGGAATCCCGTATTCAAGACCGTTTGTAAAATACACACCCACCTGGCCGAGATCATTTATGCCCACAATTCAGTCAAGACGTGACCTCATCGCCAAGATGAAACTAATTCCCGTTAATCAGTTGATAAACAATAAGAGTCTTCTTCTTATAGATGACTCGATAGTAAGGGGTACTCAGCTTCGTGAGACAACTGAGTTCCTTTACAAGAGCGGTGCAAAAGAAGTTCATATAAGACCTGCATGTCCTCCGCTTATTTACGGCTGCAAGTACCTGAATTTCTCCCGTTCGAATTCGGAGATGGAGCTTATCACAAGACGCGTCATTGAGAAGCTTGAAGGATATCCGAAGCCGGGTGAAGAGACTGTACGTAAGTATACCGATCCGGATTCTCCCCAATATGAGGCTATGCTTGAGGAGATAAGGAAAGAGCTTAATTTCACATCCCTTCACTACCACAGACTGGATGACATGGTGGAGGCTATACCGATCGAACCCTGCAAGCTGTGTACCTATTGTTGGAGCGGTAAAGAGTAATCCCACCTTCTGAAAACCCTTGAATCACCTTATTTTGCAAGTTTCAATATCTGTTTTTCACAAGAATAATCAGACTTTTTTGACAGATATCACTAAAAACGGCTTAAATACGGAAAAATCCGACTTTTTTTGTCAAAAAAGGCTTGTTTTTAGGCTTTTTGGGTGCTAGTATAGTCAATGTAGTTAAATTTTCTTATATTTGGAGGAAAACGATTATGAACAAGACAGAATTAGTAGAAGCAATTGCAAAGGAGACAGGTCTTTCTAAGAAGGATTCTGAGAAGGCTGTAAAGGCTTTCGTTGACGTTGTTTCAAAGCAGCTTAAGAAGAAGGATAAGGTTCAGCTTGTTGGCTTTGGTACTTTCGAGACCACAAAGAGAGCAGCTAGAACAGGTAAGAACCCTCAGACTGGCGAGAGCATCAAGATTCCCGCTTCTGTAGCTCCTAAGTTCAAGGCTGGTAAGGCTCTTAAGGATCTTGTTAATAAGAAATAATTTAAACTTCAGAAACAGCCGGTAGTCGTAAGACTACCGGTTTTTTCAATTAATCAAAAATTGTTTATGTTTGTTGTTTTGCTGAAGATTTGTAGTTAAAATAGTAAGTAGATTGAATTTAAGCATAACGTTGGAGGGTATGGAAATGTTTAAAGACAGTAAGGTGTGGGTAGCAAAAGCAGACAATGGGGATGATTTATGCCTTTTGCCGAAGATGGCAAACAGACACGGACTGATTGCAGGCGCAACCGGTTCAGGTAAAACGGTTACACTTAAGGTTCTTGCGGAATCCTTCTCCGATATGGGTGTTCCGGTATTTCTGGCCGATGTTAAGGGCGATCTTGCAGGAATGATCCGCGAAGGCTCAGGGATGGAAGAGAGAATAGAGAGATTTTCTCCTGCAGGAACAGGCTACGAATACAAAAAGTATCCTGTTACTTTCTGGGATCTTTTCGGAGAGAAGGGAATTCAGCTTCGCACCACTGTTTCTGAGATGGGACCTATTCTTTTGTCCAGAATTCTTGGACTCAACGATCTTCAGAGCGATATCCTCACAATTGCATTCAAAATAGCGGATGATAACGGGTGGTTCCTGTTTGATACCAAAGATCTTAAGGCTCTTTTAAATGAGCTCTCAGAGAACAATAAGGAATATGCCGCCAAGTACGGTAAGATGAGTCCCGTATCCATAAGCGCGATTTTAAGAAGCGTTGTTGCATTGGAGACACAGGGAGCCGAGACTTTCTTCGGAGAGCCTGCGCTTAATCTCACAGACTGGTTTACAACAGATACAAACGGAAAGGGAATGATCAATATTCTTGATTCCGAGAGCCTTATAAATAATGGCGTTTTATATTCAACCTTCCTTCTCTGGATGCTCTCAGAGCTTTTTGAGACGCTTCCCGAGGTGGGAGATATGGAGAAGCCCAAGATGGTATTCTTCTTTGATGAAGCGCACCTTCTTTTCAAGGACACCTCCAAGGCCCTTCTTGATAAGATAGAGCAGGTCGTAAAACTTATTCGCTCCAAGGGAGTCGGTGTTTATTTCATCACTCAGAATCCGAGAGATATTCCGGACGGAGTTCTTGCACAGCTCGGCAATAAAATACAGCATGCGCTTCATGCCTATACTCCCGCAGATCAGAAGGCTGTTAAGGCCGCTGCGGATTCCTTCAGGGAGAATCCTGAGTTTAAGACCTATGATGCCATCATGGAGCTTGGAACGGGAGAGGCTGTTGTGTCCTTCCTTGATGAGAACGGTACACCGGGAATAGTCAGACGTGCGTTTATTCTTCCTCCTATGAGTAAAATCGGAGGAATTGACGACTCTGAGAGAGACAGCGCAATAAAGGGAAGCCTTCTCTACAGTAAATATGCAAATGCAGTAGATTCCGATTCTGCGTATGAGATGCTTCAGAGAAAGGGAGTAATGCTTGCAGAGGAAGCTGCTAAGGCTAAAGCCGAGGCAGAGGCTGCTAAAGCAAAGGAGAAAGAAGAGGCAGCCAAGGCAAAAGAAGAGGAGCGTGAAAAGCAGAAGGCAGAAGCTGCAAAGAAGCGCGCTGCAAAATCCGTTGCTTCAACCGTGAGCGGCACAGTGGGACGTGAAGTAGGTAAAGCTGCCGGCAAGGGCTTCGGAAAGTTCGGAAAGACACTTGGAGGCAACATCGGAGCAAGCCTCGGCCGAGGAATTATCGGTACTTTGTTTAAACTATAATCTGGAGACATACACATGTGGCTGCTAATTCCAACAGCATTTTTTCTGACGGCATCTGTTCTTGCCGTTAAATTCAAAGAGAGCATATGCGATACCATAGCCATGACAGGTGCAATGCAGATACTTGCATTGTACCTTCTGGCTGTTATCGGGGAAATGAGGGCTATTTATGTAATAGCTCTTTTGATAATAGCCTTTTTTGTGCTGATTATTTATGCGGAGCACTGTATAAAGGAGGCATCGCTTGCATCCAAGGTTGTGAACATTAACAGCAAGAAAAGGGTATTTCGAAGATGTTTAAAGGTATTCTTTAAACCCTCTGTAATTACCTTTATCCTTGTTTTGACAGCTGTTACCTATCTTACAAAGGACCAGATTTTCACCTGGTGGGATGATATCAATTTCTGGTCATCTGATGCTAAACAGTTATTTTATCTGAACAGGTTTCCCGGAAAATACGGCAATGTTTCACCGGAATTCGGAGATTATCCACCGGTAACGTCGCTATTTAAATGGGTCTTCCTGCAGATAAGTCCGGGCAGATATATTGAAGGACTCCAGTTTGCCGGCTATTTTGCGTTAAACGCAGTTTTTCTTATGCCTCTTGTAAAAGCAGTGAGGGACAAGCTTTCAGCGCCGGCAACTCTGCTTGCATTTATGGTCCCGGGAATTGTAAACGGAATTATCTTTTACGGAACTCCGGCTGATATCACTATGGGCATCATATATGGAGCTCTTCTGTATGCCATCTGGGACAAAAGAGACCATGCAAGTCTTTTCTATTACGGAAGGATTGCGCTATATGCAGCGGTGCTGTTCCTTACGAAATCTGTCGGTATCGAGTGGGCACTCTTTGCACTTTTGTTCTATTTTATGCTTGGATACAAAGAGAGAGGAATAATCTTCGCGTCACTTTTTTCGGCATCCTTTTACGGAAGCTGGCTTCTGTTCTGCCTGATAAACAGGAGAGTGGCCAAGGCTACGGGACTTGGAATAAAAATGGCAACAGGTTCCTATTCTGTCCCCGCTAATGCACTTGATAAAGCCAGATACTTTTTCCTCGGGCTTTGGACCATGCCGATGCATGCTGATCACAATATAACCTTTGACCTTCCGATAGGCGCGGTGATAATCCTTATCTTTGCTGCTTTTATTGTTATGGTAAAAGAGGGAATAATAGCAAGGGAGCAGGCAAAACCGATAGGAATTTTCCTTTTGATATCAGCGATTATTTCACATGCAATTATTTTCATTGCGCATATTTCGCTGTTCCAGGCTGAGGATCAGTATCTTGATGCCTTTGCTATGACAAATTCGATAGCAAGATATGGTGCACCTTTTACTATAGGCGGTATATATCTGCTTGCGGGAATGGCTTTTACGAAGGCGAGAAGATATGAGAAGCTTTCGGAAAAATCCGATGATCCGGATAACAATAAAAAAGCGCTTCTGATTTACATCGCGTTCGCAGCTTTTGTGCTTCTGACAACAGATTATAAGGGTATGTATAAGTATCTTGCGGGATATAGAACAGAACTTGCCGAGAATAAGACGTACAATGGCGATATGATAGACGATGGCGGAGAGATGTTTATCGAAGCAGTTTACGGACACAGAGACCTCTGGGGACACAGAGTGCTTAATCTTAGGAGTGGTGAATCCAATCACTGGGTACATGATACCTATATAAGCAAGGAAGCATCGCCTGTTCCGGCAGTATATGATACACTTACAGAGACTGATACAGCAGCGACTATATGTGAAAAAATATCAAGCAGTCATGCTGAGTATCTCTTTGCGGAAGCACCCTCTGTTGGGGAAGAGACTATGGCAGAAACTTTTAACACCATCACGGAAGGTGAGGAATATTTTAAATTCTGGAAGATATACAGGATAGAAAAATCAGGAAACGATATTAAACTATACCCTGTTTATTTATATTAAATATGGAAAATAAGACAATACCGATTATAATCCCGGCCTATGAGCCGGATGAAAAGTTAATAAAGCTTCTTTCCGACCTGAAAGCATCGGAGCTTAAACCTGTTGTAATAGTGGATGACGGCTCGGATAAGGATACCTATGGACAACTCTTTGAGACGGCCAAGTCTGAATATGGGGCAGTTGTCCTTCGACATGCAGTCAATATGGGTAAGGGAAGAGCACTGAAGGATGCCTTCAATTACTGCTTGAATGAGTATCCCGATATGATAGGAGTCATAACCGCTGATTCCGACGGACAGCATACAACGACAGATATCACAAGGGTCAAGAGAGAGCTTTTGGAAAACAGCGATGCTCTGATTTTAGGGTGCCGAAATTTTGATGAGGGCGGAATTCCCGCGAGATCTGTGTTTGGAAATAAAACCACCAGCAAGGTGATGGGTGTCCTGACCGGAGTAAAGGTGACTGATACACAGACCGGTCTGCGTGCGATTCCTGCGGGATTTATGCGCTACCTTTTGAATGAAAAGGGTGAGCGTTTTGAGTTTGAGACAAATATGCTCTTAGCCACCGGTTATCTGGGGATTCCGATAAGGCAGGTGGATATACAGACAATTTATATTGAGGAAAATAAATCCAGCCATTTCAGACCAATAAAGGATTCGCTTATTATTTATGCGGTGTTCTTTAAGTTTATTATTTCCTCGCTTTCGTCGAGTGTAATAGATATGCTTATGTTTGCTCTGTTTTGCAGACTTTTCAGGAATGTCGAGGATCTTTTTATAGGATATATTCTGCTTTCTACGATACTGGCAAGAGTGATATCCGCCACCTACAATTTTATGGTTAATTACAAGGTGGTATTTAAGGGGAGAGGAAACAAATTCCTTGCTGCAGCCAAATATCTGCTGCTTGCCGTTATTATAATGCTGCTTAGCGGCTACGGAGTTACCTTTATTCACGGCTTCTTTGAATCGGCTCCGGAAGTATATGTGAAAATCCCGGTGGACACCGTATTGTTTTTGCTTAGCTTTGTTATACAGCGCGAATTTGTATATAAATAAATGACTTAGGTTTTGTTGGAGATTAGAGTAATGGATAATCGTCTAAATAGAAAACCACGCAGAAAAAAATCAAAGAGCTACTACATGGGGATAATGGTTCTTTTTATCATCTGCGTGATGTATATGATAATGTATCCCCAGTTTGGTCCATCGAATGAGGGGAATAATGCCGGAAGTAGCAGCTCTGAGCTATCAAGCTACGAGCCTGCGGAAAATTCAGCGCAGCTCCTTACAGACGATGCAAAAAGCGATGCCAAAAGCGCAGCAGAGGCTGCTATATCAGCAATTGAAGAGCGTGATGGGAAAACCTACAACTTCCGCTATCCTGACCGCTTATCCGGCCATTTCGAAAAGCATGGGGCGGAAATGGGCTTTTCTTCAGAGGAAGAATATCTTGAAGGAGCCAATGCTCTTATAAACAATCCGGAGGCTCTTCACAAGACTGAAGCCGAGGACGGTGATGATATTTATTATCTTGAATCAACCAATGAAATCGCCTTTGTTTCCACAGACGGATACATCAGAACCTATTTTATTTGCTCAGGCAAAGCTTATTATGACAGGCAATAGGTTCGATTTATAAAGTAATTATAAAGAGAGAATATCCTTATTTAGTAAAAATTTAGAACTGAATTTCGTCTATTCTGATAAAATATTAAGTGTGAGAGTATTTGTAACAATTGTTTGCATTTATATATCAGGAGGACAATATGGATAAGAACCAATTCTCCCGTGCCAATCAGCGAGCGTTTACGGTATGCCTAATTATTGTGGCTACTTGTGCACTCGCTTTTTTGTTTGAGGGTGTTACGGCAGGCTTTTCCGGCGGAAGAATCCTTGAAATAGCTTCCGTTGTGATAAGTATTGCGGTAATGTGCGTAGCGATGGCGAAGTTCAGGGAAGGCCGTATCGGTTCTTCGATGATCATGCTTGGTGCAACGGTTACTTTCGTTGTTGTAATGGCTGTCGAAGGTCAGCTCTACTATGTTATTTTCGGACTTCCTATTCTTGTAAGCGGAATTCTTTATATGAACAAGCGCATTATAATAGGCGGAAGTTCGGTAATTCTGCTTATGTATGTCATCACAGCCCTAAGAGTCCTTTCGAAGGGGGAAAGAAGCGGTACAGAAATAGCACTTACCGGAATTGCTACAATACTTACGATTCTGGCATCATATTATACGATGAGCCTCTTGAACGCCTTTAATGAGGAGCATTTTGATACTATTCAGGAAAATGTAAAGGTTCAGGAAGCAGCAAGTCATGATATGGGAAAAATCGCGAGACGTATTTCCAGGCATTTCGACAGCGCTCAGGGTACTATAGCGGAACTCGAGTCGATTATTGAAAATACAAGCTCCGGAATGAAGGATATAGCAAGCTCTACAGAGAGTACCGCAAATGCCGTAACGGATGAAGCCCAGAAGGTGGCAGAGATAAGAGAGCAGACACAGGTTGCGGATTCTCAGAGACAGCAGATGATAGAAGCTTCGCATAGTACCAAGGAGACGGTTGCTGAAGTGGCTCAGACCATCGAAGTTTTGAGAGACAAGGCAAGAGGCGTCCGCTCTGCCAGCCAGATTACTGCCGAATCTACTAAGGCTGTTCTCAACAAGGTAGAAGAGGTTCAGAAAATTCTTGGTTCGATCATGGCTATTTCAAAACAGACGAACCTCCTTGCACTTAATGCTTCAATTGAGGCTGCCAGAGCGGGAGAAGCCGGAAAAGGCTTTGCGGTTGTTGCAGATGATATCAGACAGCTTTCTGAGCAGACTAATAATGCATCCAATGAGATTACAAAAATTATCGGTGAACTTACAGAAGATGCAAATAAGGCCATGGAGAGTATAGATAATACGGTTGAGTCCGTGGAATTGCAGAATCAGGTAATCCGTGATACCGCTTCCTCATTTGAGACGATCAATCATAATTTCGAGGATCTGATTGATAAGATCAGTGATATCGGAACCAGTATGGAGATGATTGATAATTCCACAAATGAGATAAATGATAATATTTCTAATCTGTCCGCCACAAGTGAAGAAGTTGCTGCACTTTCCAATGACGGACTAAAGAATGCTCAGGAGGCGGTTTTGAAGTTCGAAAGCTTCAGAGAATCCCTGGATGGTATTTACAAGCAGGCACAACGTCTTAAGGAAATTAACTTTGATGCGGATGACTCTGATGACGATTGATTAAGGAGGTTAATATGAGAGTATTATTTGCTGCAGGACGTGTTCGTGAAGTTACAGATGTCGAAGTAGTCGGCATGGATGTCGGCGATGGCCAGATTATTGGAACACAGGTGAATTTTATTATGGCAAACGGAAACAAGGTTGAGTATATCTACAGTCAGGGTGTACCGATTGAGGAATCCGGTCAGAAAGCCGTAGAATTTGTTCAGGAATTATATAAAAACGGCTATGCAGACTTCTCACAGGAAGTTGTAGAAATGCTCTAAAATCTTGTTTTTTTCATAAAGAGAAACAGATCAGATCGCAAAATTTAACAGTATAGTTATGATAATGCACGCGATGATGAGGCTTATCATTCCTGCATTTAAAACGGAGTCCTTACAGAATTTGTCCTGAATCGGAGTATTTGGGGAATTCTGTAGGAGACTTCCTTTTTTTACGTAAAAAATCAGCATGATAAGGCCTATTATAGCGACGATGTACTGAATCACGGAATAAATAATGGAACCCGTATTGGAGGGTGAAAGATTGGGATCAATCAGCATCGGCACAAAGGCTCCGAAGAAATTGAAGGTACAGTGCATGATGATGGTATAGATCAGTTTCCTTGTGTAAATATATACATAACCAAAAACAATTCCCAGCGCAAAAGCATAGAAGAACTGGAAAACATTGGTGTGTATAAGTCCGAAAATAAACGCGGATATAATGATGGCATTCCATTCACCATAGCGCCTGCAGTAACCGATCACTGCGTATCTGAACATGATTTCTTCAAAAATCGGAGCAAGTACAACGCTGAGAAGAAAGACCATAGGAAGAGACATATTTGTGAGAGTGGATGACAGAACATCAGTCATGTCCTGTCCGGTAATGCTGCCCATTATTACTGCAAGTATCTGCCCTATAAGGGAGCCGATTATTCCAAGCGGAAACATGTACATGATGAATCTGAAAAATTCTCCCGGGGTAAGCTTCCTTCCCTGAGCCTTTTCCTCAGGAGTCATAAACTGCATACCCTTAAGCGGAAGAAGATCCCTGGTAGCCGGAGCATTTAAGATGATTATTGAAATCGGAACAGCAATAAGATATCCCGAGCACATGGTGATTAAGGTTGTGAGAGTGGTGTTAGTCCGGAATTGTTCTATAAGCTGCATATAAAGCTCCATGTTCAGACCGTCACCTGTTTGCGGGGAAGCGCTCAGATACGAGAAGTAATTAACGAAGATATATATAAACATTGCTGCAGCTACAACAACTACGCTGAGTATATTGGAGAAAACCACATAAAAGAGAATTGAAAAACCAAGGTGCGAGAATTTCTTTTTTACAGACATAAATAAACTCCTTTTGATATGAAAAGTAAGTATGTATTTATCATATCCGTTTACGAAATTATACGAAATAAAATCAAGGGTGTAAAGAAACCCCTTCTGTGATATTATAACATCTATGAAAGAACGGGACGAATCAAGAGTCGGCATCAGAAGAACCAAGCGTGCTGAATACCGACGGGAGCTTAAAAAGTTCATAAGTGAAGGAAAAGGCCACTACAGATGCAGATTTGCTGAGGCTGCCTATGAGCTTGGCGATATGTACCGAAAGGGAATCGGAGGTACGGCGGACATATCACAGGCCTATTATTACTATTTGCAGGCAGAGTACGCGGTTATCTTAAGGCTCCAGGTCAGAAGAAACAGTGAGGATGAAGCGTTTATAGCCAAAATCAGACTAGCGCTCACAAGCCTTCGAAGAAAGCTTGGCTACGGCAGTGAGAGACTCTACTGCAGTACACATCCCTTTGTGCTTTATCAGGCTCTTGAAGGCGGCTATGAGATTATGATTTCCTTCAGACGAATGAAGAGCGGCAGGATTAAGATTATAGGAGCCAGAATACCCAAGGCAGGCGCGGACGAATGTAAGAGGTCCAGGATGCTTGTCACTTATGACAGATTCCACTATTGCGAGCTCAAGGATTTCGTTATTACCTATGCACAGAATGTTCAGGGCTTGTGGTATGAGAATTCCGAGGATTGTATCAGGGTTGATGCGATTACACTGGTAATGGATGAGATAAAGGGAAACCGCTGTGAATTTTATTATCATGGGAAACTGGTTGCTTATATTTGGGCAGAGGATTACGTGGTAAGTTCGGGTAGACCTAGGTATATCAGGTTCTGAGAGGAAACTGGTTTATTAAAAAATTATAAAAAACGCCTTAAAATCACTTTTTTTGGGTTGTATTATTGCGAAAGTGTGATAAAATCTAATTATATTGATGGGTGAGATATTTTAGTGCAGGCAGGACCTGCTAAATAAATCGTTCTGCGGTTTATGTATTTATGAGGGAGAAAGAGCCGATGGTTTTTACCACCGGCTCTTTTGTGCAATTATGATTCGTTTTCAGCTGCTTCCATGACGCTCTCAATCTTATTGTGCAGCCAGACAATATCCTGATCAAAGGCTTTCAGCAAAGCTGATGAATATTTGGATTTTCTTATAGCATCGGTTTTTCTCACATCGGATAGAAGAGACTTAAGCTCATCAATATTCTCAAGAGTTTCTGTCATTTCTTCCTTCAGAGAAGCAGACCCGCGAATGCAGCCGTCCAGAACACTTCCTATACGGCTCCCCTTATATAGTATCTCACGGGCGGAGGTCATTATATCAGATCTGAAAACCTCCAACGCTTTCAGGTAATCAGCCTGAATAGCATCCTGTTTATCAAGTGTCTCCCTGAAATCCTGATTGAGTCTGGAAAGACTTTGAATCAATATATTCGTGTAGTTGGTGCTCTGCCTGTAATACTCGTTGCTGGCAGAGGAGTACATATCCGCGTACCGGGAAGCATCTCTGTGAGCGGATTCTATGGTGTTTACGGAAGACCTTACGGTCCTAAAGCCGTTTTCCAGTGCACCGAGCTCTGCATCAAGGGCAGCAGAGATATCATGAATCTTCCTGGACAGATCTCCGACCTCAGCGGCAACCTTCGTGGAAAAGGCCCTGCTTTCCTCGTTCATATGAGTGGCATCTATAGTTGTATTAAGCGCCAGAAGATCAGCCTCCGATGCCAGGGCTTCGAGCATTTCTTTTTTCTTTGAAAGGCTTTGTACCTGCTTGTGGTACTGATCGAGGGATGAGAGTGTGTACTCAACGGATTTTTTTAATATGTGTGAAAAGGATGAGTAGCTGCGTATCTGCGCAACAAGCTCGGAATCTGGCATATATTCGGCAGAGAGCTTTGGCAGGTTTATCTGCGGAATCTCTATCTCATCGCTGAGCTCCGAATTGTCGGGGAGCTCAGGTAGATTATCGGTTGTCTCCTTTATGGATGAAAGAGCCTCGCGTACCTTTTCTATGGTTTCGTTTAAAGTGGCAACATCGTCTATATGCCCCTTGGTATCATCCACGATGTCGGAGAGCATTTCCTCGAGTTCATCAAAGCTCTCATCCTGATCCGATGAAAAGGATGAAAGGTCACTTTCTATTTGGTCTCTTCTTCCTCTTAAAGCTGTGGGAATGTCACGAATAGGGGAAATGAGGTCTGAGAGCTTTTTCCGCTTGACCACTTCCTGCCTGCTGATGGTAGGAGCAAACTCTTCGAGCGGCACATAATTATTATCAAGTTCATCATCATATTTTCTGCCAAAAAGCGCCAAAGTTCTATGCTCCTCCCCACGGAAATAATAACTTATAAACTCATTATATCATAATATTTTTAGAATAAATTAATTGCATTTAAGGTATGGTTTACCTAAGATTAATGATAGTGGAAAATATGGAGAAACCATATATGACAAGGCTTTTGACATTATATAAAAAGGTAATTATACCGGCTTTTATAATTATTCTATGTACGTTCGCACTTGCAGGCTGCAAAGGCTCTTCTGCAGGGGCGGACGGCGTCAGCACGATTAAAATTTGTGTAGCTATGCCCCGGGATGACTTCAGATGCGACTATGTCAGGCAGTTTGCATTTGATGTTGAGACCGGCACGCAGGGGCGCGTTAAATGCGATGTTCACTACCAGGATGAATACGGGGACCAGCTGCTTATCTATGATGATATGAAAAAAGGAAAGGTCGATGTTTCGATCATAGCTGCACCCTATTTTACTGATATAGTTCCTGAGGAAGGAATAACCGGACTTCCTTATCTTTTCACAGATCATGAGACTGCATGGGAATTTTCCGAATGTGACATCAATAGAGAGGTGGATGACAAGCTTGAAAAGAGAGGCTTTAAAGTGCTGAGTCATTACTGCGGATCCTTCAGAAATCTGTCCAATTCCGTTCGACCGATCAATACTCCCGAGGATATGAAGGGACTAATAATAGGAACCGTTAAGAGCAAGACTCTGATGGATATGTTTTCAGTGCTTGGAGCAACCTCCTACAGTTATGTGAGCTCTGAACTATATGACAATCTGAACAGAAGGACTTTTGACGGAGCCGACTGGTCAGCAACTACCTTCTATACAAACGAATACTATAAGATTCAGAATTATGTTGCAGTTACCAATCATGCGTATAATTTATGGAACATGGTTATGAGGACAAGCGTGTACAACAGTCTGAGCGAAGAGGACAGAGCTGTCATTGATGCTGCAGCCAAGGTATCCGCGGAGGGAGAGCACGAGGCGGTTCATCAGAATGAAGAGGATATTTTTAAGAAGCTTGAGGAGCTTGGACTTGAGGTTACATATCCGGATCTCAAGCCGTTTATAGAGGCGACCGAGAAAATTCGCGAGAATTACTCAGGTGATTTCAAGGATGTTTACGCCAAGACCAGACAGTGGCTGGATAACAGGTAATCACTAATTATAGTATTTTTTAGTATGAACAAACCCAAAATATGGTATAATTCTTACATAGACGTAAGGGTTATACCATTTTTTGTGATATAGCATCACACGTCTAAACTAAACAGGATGGGGGGAAGTGCATGAAAAAAATCTATGTACTCGATACTAATGTCCTCATTCAGGCGCCACATGCTCTGCGGTGCTTCGATGACAACGATGTTGTCCTGCCGCTGGTGGTACTTGAAGAATTGGATACGCACAAACGCGACGAGGGTGAGCGCGGTGCCAATGTCCGAGAAGTAATCAGGTTACTTGAAGAACTGAGAAAGGAAGGAGATCTTACAAAGGGAGTAGAACTGCAAGACGGAGCGATCCTTAGGGTAGAGAAAAACTATAAGGATGTAGAGCTTCCCAAGGATATGGTGGAGTACAAATCCGACAACCGTATTCTCAGAGTTTGCAAAGGGCTTTCGGATACACATAAGGAGCAGGTAATCCTTGTAACAAAGGATATTCTGATGCGAATAAAGGCACAGCTCCTCGGGATCCAGGCTCAGGACTTTACAACTGAACAGGTAGTATCAGGTGACGATCAGTATGCCGGAAGAATAAGGGTATACGCACCGGAAGAGAATTTTAAAGAGTTTAGAAGAAAGGGAGTACCGGTTGATGTAGTTTATATCTGCGATGAAAACGGAGATAAGATCAAGCCGGAACTCTATGAGAATGAATTTGTAGTACTTCAGAGCGACCAGTCCACCAATAAGACACAGATGGGCAGAGTCGACCACGGAGTTATCAGAAAGCTTGAATTTGAAAAGGCGCAGCCCTACGGCGTAACGCCCAGGAACGCAGGTCAGTACTTCCTTCAGGAGGCGCTGATGCAGCCCGCGGACAAGGCACCGCTGGTTATAGTTAAGGGTATGGCGGGTACAGCCAAGACCTTCTATTCATTGGCAGTAGGTCTTGAGAAGATGATAAACAGACCTACGGGAGAGTACAGGAGAATCCTTGTCTGCAGACCTAATTCCCAGTTTGATGATGACATCGGATTTTTGCCCGGCGATGAGCAGGAAAAGATAGGACCTCTTATGAGACCTATAATCGATAACCTGGAACAGCTCATCGATTCGAGCGAGGAAGAGCGCTATAACGATGAGAAAGAACTTCAGGATAAGACGGATGAGATCTTTGAGAGAGGAATCGTCCAGACGGAAGCCCTTAATTTCATCCGAGGCCGTTCAATCCTTAAGACCTACCTCATAATTGACGAAGCACAGAATATGACGCCGGCTCAGGCGAAGGGCATCATCACCAGAGCAGGTAAGGACACCAAGATAATTCTATTGGGAGATCCCAATCAGATAGACAGACCTTTCCTTGATGAGAGGACAAACGGTCTATCCTATGCTTCCGAGCACATGAAGGGCTCCGAACTCTGCTGGCAGATTACACTGTCTACAGAGGAATGCGAGAGATCCAGACTCGCTATGGACGCCATCGGAAGAATGCGAGATAAAGTGATATTATAAGTGTCAGCGAATACATAATGCCTTCCCCCCACTGGGGGAAGGTGTCAGCGAATACATAATGCCTTCCCCCACTGGGGAAGGTGTCAGCGAATACATAATGCCTTCCCCCACTGGGGGAAGGTGTCAGCGAAGCTGACGGATGAGGGGAAGCTCCGGTATGCCGGAGCTTCTTTTTGTTGTAAAAAAGCCTTCCCGGCTATAAAATCAATATAAGCGCGTTTAATCCATTACAAATCTGATAATGAGGACTTTCCCATGAAATCTTTAATGGCTGCATTTTTGACCATAACCTGCCTTCTAAGTACAGTAAACTTTGGAGGTGGCATAGTGACAGACAGACCAAACGGTGGCATACGGCAGGGACTTGCCATGTACTGCCAGCCGAGGGACAGCATAGATGTGGTTATGCTGGGATCAAGCCATGTAAATTACGGAATAAATACCTATAAGATGTGGGAGGAATACGGAATCAGTGCCTATGACTATTCTTCTGCAGAGCAGGCGATTTGGATTTCCTACTATTATCTTAGAGAGATCTGTAAATATCAAAAGCCCAAGGTTGTAGTACTGGACTTCTTTGCGCCCTGCGCCTTTCTGGACAGCTACGCCGATAAGTACTATTATCTGAACGATGCGCTCTGCGGCATCAGATATTCCCTCAATAAAGTTGAAATGGTCGAGACCGCGGTTGATGGCGATGAGAACATGAAAAAGAAATATCTTTCTTCATATTACGGGGCGGATTCCGAAGGAGATCTTGCCACACTGAAGGAAGGATGGAGTAAGGACTACAGTTCTTTTAAGGGATATACGCCTTCTTTTAAAATGGCAGCAGTTAATACACCAAGTCCCAACACCACTGATATTAAGGCACCTTCAGAAAAATCTCAGAAATACCTGCGAAAGATAATTGATTATACATATAAAAACGGAATAGAACTGTACATTACGATAGTTCCCTATAACCTGAATGTAGGGCAGCAGGAGGGCGTAACCCAGGAGGAGGACCTGAGGTACAACTGGCTGGAGAATTACCTGGAGGAGATAAAGAACGAGGGTATAGACAATGTTTATTTTGACTATACTTTTAAACATATAGGTGATCTGGGAATAGACTACGAGGGCGGTACACATTTTGCAGATGGCAGTTCGCACCTGAATTATTACGGTGCCACACAGTTTGCAAAATACCTTGCGCAGGATTTAAGAAGCAGATACGGCGAAGAAAAACTTCCGGATCACAGAGGTGATGAATATTACAGTTCATGGGACGCAGGCGTGGAAGAGCTTAAGGCAGAGGTTGCCGGTGAGGGCTGGGAATGGCGATAAAGAAGAATAAAAAACTAAGACGCATAATTTTTATAGCCATCACGGTGCTGGTAATAGTAATACTTGCCACTGTACTTATTCTGCTGTTCAGACCGGGAAAGAGTGATAGTACCGGCATGACTTCCTATGACGATCTGAAAGAGACAATCACAGAGGAATCTGCCGGAGACAATATAGAGGCGACTGAGGAAGAAACTGTAGAACAAGCTGTTGTAGATCCGGGCGAAGTCCTTGCAAGTGCGGCATACAAGGAAGGAATTATTAGCAGGGCGACTCAGTTTAGGGATGAGTGTGCTTCTTTGTACACGGATATATCCGGAGACCTTGCCAGATTTTCTCTTATTGATATTGATAAGGATGGAATTCCGGAACTTATAATGCACGATGTTTCCGGAAAGAGAGCTTTCTACTGCAGCTATGTAGGTGAAGCTGTCTCCGAGCCCTTTGAGATTTATGTCGATGAAACTGACGATGATTCTTCATATATGCCGGGCACTTACGCAGCTCTTTTTCTTGAGAAGAATCTCTTTATAAAATATGTTATTTTAAATAACGGCGGCAGAATAGAGTCGTATCTTTACAGGGTTAATGAACAGACCAAAGCTCCGGAACTGATAAATAATGTTGCGGTGGAAAACGGAGCTTCATTTATGGCAGGAGACGGAAGCAGTGTTTCTGAGGAGGATTACAGGGCTGTCTTTTCGAGTGCGCTTGGGGATGATTACGGTCATTATTTTCTTGACGAGCTTATGATAGCTGACGGTGAGTATGATTTTAAATCCCAGTATTCCTGGGGATCATCGCCGGCTCTTTCACATATGACTCTTGACGAATTATCAGCTAAGATTGGGGGATAATTTACTTGCTTTTTCAGCTTACGACTATTGGCTTTATAATCATATCGGTTTTACTTTTTCATATCACACCGGGGAGATTTCGTAAGTGGGTGCTTCTTGCTGCGAGTGTATTTTTTATATACTGGCAGGGAAAAGCATTCGGGCTTACGGTGCTCCTTTTTATTACGGTGATCTCATACCTTTTCGGGGGATTGATTTCATATTTTCAAAAAAGAGATGAGGTGAAACTTGCGCATATATCTACTGCTATAGGCATAGCTATTCCTGCTCTTATTCTCTTTGGCTGGAAATATCTTTATATCGCAGCTTCATTAGTCGGAGTATCTGTTCCGGAAAAAGTGGCAGAGCTCGGACTTCCGATAGGTTTATCTTTTTATACATTTCAGGCAATCAGCTATGTTGCCGACGTTTCAATGGGAAAAACTACATTACAGAAGAATCCGTTTATCTATGCGCTTTACATGATGTGGTTTCCTAAGTGGATGAGCGGCCCGATTGAGAGAGAAGGGGCATTCCTTGAGGAGATTAAGAAGACGGAGAGCGTAAAGCTTTTTGACTTTGACAGGACAATTCGCGCGCTGTCATATCTTATTTGGGGACTTTTCATGAAGATGGTTATTGCCGACAGGATAGGAATCCCGGTTGATGCCGCCTTTGAAAAACCATCGGAGTATGGCTTTCTGACTCTTATGCTGGTTTCACTTTTATATACGATGCAGATATACTGCGACTTCGCAGGCTATACCAACATCATGATAGGAATCTCCGCGCTGTACGGGATAGAGCTCATACAGAATTTCAGGACGCCTTATCTTACGGAGAATATAGTGGAATTCTGGCGAGGCTGGCATATTTCGCTAAGTAATTTCCTAAAGGATTACATCTATATTCCGCTTGGAGGAAATCGCAGGGGCAGTGCCAGAAAAGCCTTTAACACCTTGGTGGTTTTCTTTGTGTGCGGTATGTGGCACGGAGCAGGACTTACTTTCATAATCTGGGGAATTTTCCACGGAGTTATGAATGTACTTTCAAGCTTTTTGAGAAAGAGCAAAGCGGCATTTCTTGTAAAAGGAATGCTCGGACGAATTATAAGCTTTATTCTGGTATCCTTTGCCTGGATCTTTTTCAGAGCTCCGGATATGAGCGTTGCAGCTTCGTATATCAAAGGGATGATTCCTTTTGTGGGTACAGCAGGAATTAGAACTGGGCTTTCCTTTGAGGACGGACCAATGCTGGGACTCGTGCAGACAGAATGGTGGATTGCAGGATTATCCCTGGTTATCCTTACAGTTATGGATATCATTTCGTACAGGAAAGACACCATCCCGCCCGAAACCATGTCCGCAAGATGGGGAGACATTACCAGAGGTGCGGTGTTTGTTTTCCTCGCACTTGTAATATTGATATTCGGAAAATACGGAGCCGGAGAAGAAATCAGAAGCTTCGTCTACGCACAATTTTAAAAGCCTTCCCCTAGGGGGGAAGGTGGCACGAAGTGCCGGATGAGGGGAATAACCTAATAGGATAAAAACATGAAAAGAATAATAGTTACTTCAATTAGTTTAATAGTATTTTTCTGCCTTCTTTCAGTCGCCAACAATGTCCTCTGCGTTAAGACCGAGGCCGGTGTTACGCAGTCGAGGGCACTATACGATCAGCCTAAAAACACAATAGATGTGGTTATGCTTGGTTCAAGTCATGTCCACTGCGGAATTAATACCGCAAAGCTTTTTACAGATTACGGCATAGCCGGTTATGACCTTTCTTCCGCGGAGCAGCCTTTGCATGTTTCCTACCATTATCTGAAGGAACTGTGTAAATATCAAAAGCCTAAGGTTGTTGTTCTCGACTTTTTCACGGCGGCAGCTTTTCAGGAGGATTACAAATACCACTATTATTTCCTTGGTGACAGCCTGTATGGCATGCGCTTTTCACTAAACAAACTGCAGCTGATGACTGCCTGCTTTGATAATAAAGAAGAACTGTGGAATAAATATTTCCCGTCATTTTTCGGCTATCATGACAGATATAACGATCTTGAGGAAAAGGATTTAGAGGCTGCTTTCGGCAAAGATTACAGCTATTATAAGGGCTTTGTTCCTCATTTTCATAACGAGTCTATGCCCGATCCTGTGATTGATACCGATGAGTGCAAGGCACCGCTTGAAAAGTCGGTGAGATATCTGGATAAGATAATAGAATATACAAAAGAAAATGATATAAAGCTTTATATAACAATGGTGCCCTACGAGCTGAATGTGGAGCAGCAGGAGGGCCTTAAGCAGGAGGAAACCCAGCGCTACAACTGGCTTGAAAATTATGTGAGAGAGCTTAATGCAGCCGGGGACGATCACGTCTGCTTCGATTATGTATTTAAACATCTGAGTGACATCGGTCTTGATTATACCGGAGGCTCCGACATATCGGATGGCAGCTCTCACCTCAACTACAACGGAGCAAATAAGTATTCCGATTACCTTGGAAATACTCTGATTAACAACTACGGAAGAGACCTCCTGCCCGATCACAGAGGTGATGTCGCCTACGATTCCTATCTAAGACACGCCGAAGCAATAGATCAGCTTGTCGCTGAAAATCAAGATTAAAGTAATCCTTCCATTTCTTTGCTGTTGTGGAAGACGATTATATTTACGATTCCAAAAATGACACCAATAATGCAACCGCCAAGGTGTGCTACGGTATTGGCATCCTTCTGGAAGAAGCATTCATAGACAATCAGTAAACCAAACAGCAGAATATTTATCAGCATGTTTTCTTCCTTAACAAGCTGATCTCTGTTTACGATTAGCCATACCACCATAAAACCTGATAAACCCATGGTGCATCCGCTCGCGCCAAGGGAACCAAAGAAATCGTCAAAAGTAATATTGTAGGCCAGTGTGAGAACATTACCTGCTATACCGGCTAAAAAATACATAATGAAATAAAGACCGTGTCCCATATAGTTTTCAAGTAATGCGCCGATTGCAACCAGGCACAGCATATTTCCGAAGATGTGATCAACGTCTGCGTGCATAAAGGTTGCCGTAATCAGTCTATACCATTCTATTTTATCAGTGTAAAAAAATGCGGCGGGATCCAATATCAGATCATCATAGAAATTCGGTGCGATGCTGTTAGATGCAAGATAAACAAGAACGTTTATAATTACAAGAGCTATCGTTACATAAGCTGTCCTATAAATCTGACCTCTTGTCTTTTTGAAAACCGGACGATAAATATTGTTATCGGACGGGGCTTCTTTGATTTTATTCATAATCCATATTCCTCTAAAGCTTTCTAAAGATTCCCCTCAAAGGCTAATTATACAGCATGTCGGCTGTCAAAGAAATCTCTTTTCTAATACCCTTTGTTCGTATAAAATATTGATATTATGGAAAATACAAACACAGAGAAAAAAACAAATTCATTTTGGAGCATTTTAAGAATAGTGCTCATTCTAATTCTTCTTGGGGTCATAATATATGAGGGAGTCATGATATATTTTGATCAAAAGGAGTATTCTGTCGCGATTTCGGAGTACGACAACATCGCCGATCAATATGTCATTGTAAAAGATGATAATTCCGAACTATTCGAAAAAATCGATGAGGATTCAGAGGACGAATATCCGAGGCTGGATATCAATTTTGAGGCATTAAAGGGCATCAATTCCGATTTCATTGGATGGCTCTATTTCCCAGCCATTTCCACAATTAACTATCCGGTGGTAAAGGAACAGTCAATCGATCAGTATCTTCATAAGACCTTTGAAGGAACACCCAATAAGGCAGGCTGCATATTTATGGATGTTGATTCTGATGCTGATTTTTGCGGCCTCAGTGACTTCTTATTTGGTCATAACATGAGAAACGGTTCGATGTTCGGTTCTCTTAAAACTATTTATAAAAACAAGGACAAGGATATCCTTGCGGAAAATCCGTATGTTTATATTTATACGGAGGATAAGATATATAAGTACAAAGTATTCTCATACTATGCTACAACCGTGGGCTCTTACAGCTACACGGAAGTTAAGAACGAGAGTGAATACGAAGATTTTGTAAATTATGTTAAAAACTGTTCCATGAAGGAAATTCCCAGAGAAGTCGATTTTTCGGAGCATCCTTCACTTCTTACATTGTCGACCTGTTCCGGCCAGTCGGGCAGTGGAAACAGGTTCGTTGTTCACTCTGTAAAGGTCGCTTCCTTTGACAGGCAGTAGCGACGTAATATCGTTAGCGATTATTTTTTCCAAAACAGAAAAATACGATATTTAAAGGCTCCAAAACCGATATGTATTCACGACTTTACGTAGATTACAATTAAATCACTCAAACAAAAGTGTTTCAGAGAAAGGAAGGTCGTTATGACTACATCATTAACAATGGCAATTGTAATTGCCGCAATCATTATCATTTCTATTATCATTATTGCAGCCGGATATGTTAAGGCACCTCCGGACAGAGCATACATTATATCCGGTATGAGAAAGGTTCCTCGTATCCTCATTGGACGCGCAGGTATCAAGATCCCCTTCTTTGAGAGGGTCGACAGATTGTATCTTGGGCAGATGACTGTTGACATCAAAACAGAGCAGTCCGTTCCTACCAATGACTTCATCAACGTTAATGTTGACGCTGTTGCAAAGGTAAGAATCGGTACTACTCCAGAAGCAATTCAGCTTGCTGCCAAGAACTTCCTCAACAAGAATCCCGAGCAGATCACACTTGATCTTCAGGATTCCCTTCAGGGTAACATGCGTGAGATCATCGGTACACTTGCTCTTAAGGCAATCAATACCGACAGAGACAGTTTCTCAGATCAGGTTATGGAGAAGGCTTCAAAGGACATGAGTAAACTCGGTATCGAGATTTTGTCCTGCAACATTCAGAACGTAACCGATGAAAACGGTCTCATCAATGACCTTGGTATGGATAACACCTCCAAGATCAAGAAGGACGCAGCTGTAGCTAAGGCTCAGGCTGAGAAGGAAGTTGCAGTTGAAAAAGCAAAAGCTGACAAGGAAGCCAATGATGCAAGAATTGCAGCTGATCTTGAGATTGCACAGAAGCAGCGTGACCTTGCTATGAAGCAGGCAGAACTTAAACTGGAGACCGATGCTGCAATGGCTAAAGCCGATGCCGCATACGAGATTCAGAGACAGGAACAGGAAAAGACAATTCAGACCAACACCGTTAATGCTCAGATTGCAAAGGCAGAGCGCGAGGCTGAACTTAAGCAGAAGGAAGTTGCTGTAAAGCAGCAGGAACTTGCAGCTGAGATTGAGAAAAAGGCTGATGCTGAAAAGTACCAGGCTGAGAAGGCCGCTGAGGCAGAGCTTGTAAAACGTCAGAAGAAAGCCGATGCTGATAAGTATGAGCAGGAGCGTGAGGCTGATGCTAAGAGAGCACAGGCTGAGGCACAGAAATTCGCAGCAGAGCAGGAAGCAGCAGGTATCAAAGCTAAGTACGATGCCGAGGCTGCAGGTATTGAAGCCAAGGGTCGTGCCGAGGCGGAAGCTATCAAGGCTAAAGGTCTTGCGGAAGCTGAAGCAATGGAGAAAAAGGCAGAAGCGTACAAGAAGTACAACGGAGCTGCTATGGCTGAGATGATGATCAAGATCATGCCTCAGATGGCTGCCGAGATTGCAAAACCTCTTTCACAGATCGACAAGATCAATATATACGGAACAGGCGATGGAACAAACGGTGCAAGCCAGATTTCAGGCAACATGCCTATCGTTATGAAGCAGGTATTTGATACCATGTCAGAAGCTACCGGTGTTGATTTCACTGAGATCATGAGAGCCGGAACCTATGATGCTAAGGTAAACAAGAACATCAACCTCACCGGCAACGGTGTGAATGTGAGTGTTGAAGCAGAGGATACAGTTACTGAATAAGTAAAAAATGATCAAGATTTTTAATTTGAAAAAAGTTAAAAAAGTATCTTGACACATCTGTTTCATAAGCGTAAAATCACAAACTATAAAAGACAAGGGCGTCTTAGAGTTAACACTCTAAGGCGCTTTTTCTTATCTTTTTGAATACACTCCGGAGAATGTGTACTCACAATTGTATACATGTATTCATAAGTAATCACCGGGCATTGTTTTGACCGGAAGTTCTACAAATGATTTATTAGGCGGTGCAATGGGGCATCAGACTGTATGAGCAGTCTCCCTGCGCACCGCCAATTTTATTATCCCGACTAATTTAGGAATCGGAGGAGCAGGTTATGAGTGAAGAAA
Source organism: Butyrivibrio sp. ob235 (assembly GCF_900109475.1). Classification (NCBI taxonomy): domain Bacteria; kingdom Bacillati; phylum Bacillota; class Clostridia; order Lachnospirales; family Lachnospiraceae; genus Butyrivibrio; species Butyrivibrio sp. ob235. Next base: position 146,453 of record NZ_FOBE01000005.1, on the reverse strand, counting down.
TTTTAAGTGCAATTGATTCGAGTGTTTTCGGAGTTTGGTTTTTGATCGGAGCAGCTCTTGTATTCTGGATGCAGGCAGGCTTTGCAATGTGTGAGGCAGGTTTTACAAGAGCAAAGAATACAGGAAACATCATTATGAAAAACCTGATGGATTTCTGTATCGGTACTGTAGTATTTATTCTCATCGGTTTTGGATTACTCCTTGGTGAGGACATGATGGGAATCATCGGAAGACCGGGATTTGATATTTTTACAAATTATGCAAATTTCGACTGGTCCAATTTCGTATTTAACTTAGTGTTCTGTGCAACAACAGCAACGATCGTTTCAGGATCCATGGCTGAGAGAACAAAGTTCATTTCCTACTGTGTATACTCAGCAGTTATCTCAGCAATCATTTATCCTATTGAAGCTCACTGGACATGGGGCGGCGGTTTCCTTGCACAGATTGGATTCCACGATTTTGCAGGATCCACATGTATCCACATGGTTGGTGGTATCTCAGCCCTGATCGGTGCAGCATTCCTCGGACCTCGCATTGGAAAGTTCGAGAGAAATGCAAGAGGAGAAGTTGTTAAGGTAAACGCTTTTCCCGGACATAATCTTACAGCAGCCGCTCTTGGTGTTTTCATTCTCTGGCTTGGCTGGTATGGATTTAACGGAGCAGCATGTACTACAGTAGAACAGCTTGGAAGCGTATTTGTAACAACAACAATAGCACCTGCACTTGCAACAGTAACATGCATGATTTTCACATGGCTGAAGTATGGTAAGCCCGATGTTTCAATGTGTCTCAATGCTTCACTTGCAGGACTTGTAGCAATCACAGCTCCCTGCGATGTAACAGATGCTTTTGGTGCAATCGTAATCGGTATAGTAGCAGGACTTCTTGTTTGCTTCGGCGTATGGTTCCTTGATTACAAGCTTCACGTTGATGATCCGGTTGGTGCCGTAGCAGTTCACTGCTTAAACGGTATCTGGGGAACACTTGCAGTTGGACTTTTTGCAACAAACGCAGCACCCGGTTACAGCATTGCTGATGCAGCAGGAAATGAGATGACAGGTCTCTTCTATGGCGGCGGCTTCAAGCTTCTTGGTATTCAGTTTGTAGGATTTGCAGCAGTTGCAGCATGGACAGCAGTAACAATCACAATCACATTCGTAGCTATTAAAGCAATCCTTGGCCTCAGAGTTAGTGAGGAAGAGGAAATCACAGGTCTTGATGCAACTGAGCACGGTCTTGCATCTGCATATTCAGGATTCGCACTTATGGATATTTCAAACACACTGAACATGAGTGTCAATGAGAATACAGACCTTGGTGTTGATGAATATGACAAGGCTACAGAGTTCCAGAAGAATGCATCAGTTCCTGTTGTAACAGGTCCTGTTAAATCAGATTCTGCTATTCATAAGGTAGTAATTGTTACAAAGCTTTCAAGATACGACAAGCTTCGTAAGGCAATGAACGAACTTGGTGTAACCGGAATGACAGTTACTCAGGTTATGGGATGCGGAGTACAGAAGGGTTCAGGCCAGAAGTACCGCGGAGTTGAGATGGATGTGACACTTCTTCCCAAGATTAAGCTGGAAGTTGTTGTCAGCAAGATTCCTGTAGAGGATGTTATTGAGGCAGCTAAGAGAACTCTTTATACAGGAAAAATCGGTGATGGTAAGATCTTCGTTTACAGCATCGATAACGTAGTTAAGATTCGCACCGGCGAGGAAGGCGTACTTGCACTTGCAGATGCTGAATAAATATATGTAACCAGGAGGAACAACAGATATGTGCGCAATACTCACATATACAAGGGAAGAAGTCAGTAAGGATTTCTTTGAGGAAATGCTGCAAAGGACAGCATCCAGAGGGCCTGATAAATTCAGGACATTAAAGGTAAAGGGCGGATGGCTCGGTTTTAATCGCCTGGCGATCATGGGACTGAATTGCAAAGGAATGCAGCCCTTTGAACTTAACGGAAATGCTGTTATTTGCAACGGAGAGCTTTACGGATTCAAAGCCCTTAAGTCATATCTGAAATCAATGGGTTATACCTTTCAGAGTGACAGCGATTGTGAGATCATTCTTCCGCTTTATGAGAAGCTTGGAACCAAAATGTTTTCACTTCTCGACGCAGAGTTTGCGATGGTCATCTACGATGATGAAAAGAGAAAGTTCATCGCAGCGAGGGATCCGATAGGAATCAGACCTCTTTACTACGGATATGATGAGGATGGGTACATACTGTTTGCCTCTGAACCTAAGAACCTCACAGGTGTTTGTAAAAAAATATTACCTTTCCCGCCCGGACATTATTACGAGGACGGCAAGTTCATTTCTTACAGAGACATGACCGAGGTTAAGGAAATTAGAACCGACAACCTAGAGACAATTACTAAAAACATTCATGACAAGCTTTTAAACGGAATAAAGAAGAGACTGGATGCAGACGCTCCTGTTGGATTCCTTCTTTCAGGAGGTCTGGATTCATCTCTGGTTTGCGGAGTGGCCGCAAGTCTTCAGGACAAACCGATAGAGACCTTTGCAATCGGAATGGATATAGATGCTATCGACCTTAAGTATGCAAGAGAGGTTGCAGATTACATCCACAGCAATCACCACGAAGTGATCATCAGTAAACAGGATGTTCTGGATGCACTCGAGCCTGTTGTAAAGGCTCTTGGAACCTACGACATCACAACAATCAGAGCATCAATAGGAATGTATCTTCTTTGCAAATGGATCCATGAAAACACCGATATTAAGGTTGTTCTGACCGGAGAAATATCGGATGAACTTTTCGGATATAAGTACACAGACTTTGCACCAAGTGCCGAAGCCTTCCAGGAGGAAGCAAAAAAGAGAGTACGCGAACTTCATATGTACGATGTACTTCGAGCTGACAGATGCATAAGTGTTAACTCACTGGAAGCAAGAGTTCCTTTCGGAGATCTCGACTTCGTGGATTATGTAATGAGCATTGACCCCGAAAAGAAACTCAATACTTACGGAATGGGTAAGTACTTACTGCGAAAGGCTTTTGAGCCTGACAAGTTTATTCCTCATTCAATCCTTATGAGAGAGAAAGCTGCATTCTCAGATGCGGTCGGACATTCACTTCGAGATGACCTCATGGAATATGCAGAAACTCATTATACGGATGAGGAATTTGAAGAAAAAAGGAAAGCGTATACTCATGCGACTCCTTTTACCAAGGAATCGCTTTTATATAGAGAATTGTTTGAAAAGTATTATTCCGGACAATCAGATATGGTTATAGATTTCTGGATGCCCAACAAAAACTGGAAGGGCTGTGACGTAAACGATCCTTCCGCCCGCGTGTTATCAAACTATGGTGCATCAGGAAAGTAAATAAAAGGAGGAAACGGTAATGATAGAAGCAAGTAAACTTACAGAAGAATTCGGATGTCTTGTTTTTAACGATAAGATCATGAGGGAGCGTCTTCCCAAAGACATTTACAAGGCAGTACATAAGACAATAGAGATGGGTTCACATCTCGAACTTGATGTTGCTAATACAGTAGCAGCAGTCATGAAGGAGTGGGCTATTGAGAACGGTGCAACACATTTCACACATTGGTTCCAGCCTATGACAGGCCTTACAGCCGAAAAGCATGACAGCTTTATTTCACCCACTGATAATGGCGGAGTTCTCATGGAGTTTTCCGGAAAAGAACTTGTTAAGGGTGAACCTGACGCATCAAGTTTTCCTTCAGGTGGTCTTCGTGCAACCTTTGAAGCACGTGGCTATACAGCGTGGGATCCTTCATCTCCCGCCTTCATAAAAGATGGTTCTCTTTACATCCCGACAGCATTCTGCTCTTACGGCGGAGAAGCTCTTGACAAGAAGACACCCCTTCTTAGGTCAATGGAAGCTCTGTCCAAGGAAGCTGTTAAACTGCTCCACCTCCTGGGGTATGAGGATGTAAAGCGCGTAAACACCACAATCGGCTCTGAGCAGGAGTACTTCTTAATTGATAAAGACTTCTACAAAAAGAGAAAGGACCTTCTTTTCACCGGCCGTACACTGATCGGTGCACCGGCAACAAAAGGTCAGGAGATGGAGGATCACTACTTTGGAGTTATCAAGCCCAAGGTATCCGCATACATGCATGACCTTGATGAAGAGCTTTGGAAGCTTGGTATTCCCGCAAAGACAAAGCACAACGAGGTAGCTCCTTCTCAGCATGAGATGGCTCCTGTATTTGAGACAGCTAATATTGCTGTTGATCACAACCAGCTTACAATGGAGGTTATGAAAAAAGTTGCCGATAAGCATAACTATGCATGCCTCTTACATGAGAAGCCGTTTGAAGGAATCAACGGTTCAGGTAAGCACAACAACTGGTCAGTTTGCACTGACACCGGAATGAACCTTCTTGATCCCGGAAAGAATCCCGGAGAGAACATTCCTTTCCTTCTGTTCCTGATGGCTGTTATTTCAGCTGTTGATGAATATGCACCGATCCTTCGACTTTCCGTTGCATCTGCAGGAAACGACCACAGACTTGGCGGCAACGAGGCACCTCCGGCAATTATCTCAATTTTCGTAGGTGATGAGCTTGCACAGGTTCTCAGTGCAGTTGAAGAAGGCAAAGCATATGAGAGCCAGGGTAAGGTTCAGATGGCAATGGGAGCAAAGGTTCTTCCTCATTTCACAAAGGATAACACAGACAGAAACAGAACCTCACCTTTCGCATTCACAGGAAACAAGTTTGAGTTCCGTATGCCCGGTTCCTCAGTTTCAGTAGCAAATGCTAACATCGTTCTTAACACAGCAGTTGCTGAAGAAGTAGCTAAGCTCTATGAGAAGCTTTCAGCTTACAGTGGAGACGAACTTAAGGAGAAGATAAGAGAAGTCCTTAAGGAAACACTTGCAGCTCACAAGAGAATTCTCTTTAACGGAAACGGCTACACAGACGAGTGGGTTGAGGAAGCAGCAAAGAGAGGTCTTGCAAACCTTAAGTCACTTCCCGATGCAATGCCTTACTGGATCAGTGATGAGTCAGTTGAACTTTTCACAAAGCATGGCATCTTCACTAAGGAAGAGATCCATTCAAGATATGACATTCTCCTTGAGAACTACTCAAAGTCAGTTCACATCGAAGCACTTACAATGCAGGAGATGGTAAGAAAGGATCTGACAGAAGGTATTGTTTCTTATCAGAAGGATCTCGGAAAAGAAATCGCTCAGAAGAAGAGCCTTCTCGGAGACGGAAGCGCAGTTCTTGAGACAGGAGTCCTCAAGACAATCGATGAGGCATCCACAGGAATGTGCAAGGCACTTGCAACACTTGAGGCTGATACAAAGAAGGCTGAAGAGAAAGAAGATCTCCTTGAGCAGGCAGCTTACTATCAGCAGACAATTCTTTCAGATATGGATGAACTTCGTAAGTATGCTGATGAAGCTGAAGCCCTTATCCCTGATAAGTATCTCAGCTATCCGACTTACGGACAGATGCTTTTCTCACTTAGATAAAAAGTACTAACTTAACAAGGCTCCTTGAATAAACTTTATTCTTGTGAGCCTTGTAATAAAAATACTACTTGAAAATGCTATTAGATTTTTATCAATAACCTAGTGGTGAGTGTATAGCATATATGAATTTTAATCGATGATGCGTAAGCAACGAGATTAAAATTCATATATGCTATGCGCGCGCCACGGACTATTAACAAAAAAATGGTAGGAAGAGAAATGGACAATTGGATGAATGAGCGTGATGCCTGCGGTATCGGCGCGGTTATAAATATAGACGGTAAGGCCGACAATAAAGTTCTTGACGATGCGCTGAGTATTGTTGAGAAACTTGAGCATAGAGCCGGAAAAGATGCCACAGGAAAGGTCGGCGACGGTGTTGGTATTCTGGTTCAGATTTCACACAAATTCTTTGGTAAGCAGGCGCAAAAACTCGGAATTACACTGAAGGATGCCGGAGACTACGGAATCGGAATGTTTTTCTTTCCCCAGGATTCAATGAAAAGAATGTTCGCAAAGAGAATGCTCGAAGTAATTGCGGAGAAGGAAAATCTCAAGGTTCTCGGATGGAGAGATGTGGAAATTCACCCTGAGATTCTTGGTGAAGTTGCAAGAAACTGCATGCCTTATATCTGCCAGTGCTTCATAGAAAGACCTGATGATGCAGAGAGAGGAATTGAATTCGACAGAAGACTCTATCAACTTCGAAGAGAGTATGAGAAATCCTCCGAGGATACCTACATATGCTCATTTTCATCAAGGACAATAGTATATAAAGGAATGTTCCTTGTGGGACAGCTCCGCAATTTCTATGAGGATCTTTTATCACCTGATTATCATACGGCAGTTGCCCTTGTGCACAGCCGCTTTTCAACAAATACGACTCCTTCCTGGCAGAGAGCGCATCCGTACAGAATGATCGCGCACAACGGTGAGATCAATACTATCCGCGGTAACAGCGACAGAATGCTTGCCCGTGAAGAGACTATGCATTCAGATGTTTTCGGAGACGACCTTGGAAAAGTTTATCCTGTAATAGCTTCTTCAGGTTCGGATTCAGCCATGCTTGATAACACACTTGAGTTCTTATATATGAACGGCATGGATCTTCCGCTTGCAATGATGCTTACTATTCCTGAGCCCTGGAAGCACAATGATTTCATGGAACAGGACAGAAAGGATTTCTATCATTACTATGCGACAATGATGGAGCCCTGGGACGGACCTGCGGCTGTCCTTTTCACAGACGGAGAGGTATTTGGCGCAACTCTTGACAGAAACGGACTCAGACCTTCCAGATACTACGTCACCAAGGACGGTAGACTTATACTGGCTTCCGAGGTTGGTGTTCTTGACATACCCGAAGAAAAAATCCTGAAGAAATCACGTCTTTCTCCGGGACACATGCTTCTTGTTGATACAAAGCAGGGACGAATCATTTCAGATGAAGAATGCAAGCAGAAGTATTCGACCGCAAAGCCTTACGGTGAGTGGCTCGACAGACATCTTCTGCATTTAAATAAATTAACGATTCCCAATAAGAAGATTCCGAGAAGCACGCAGGAGATGCGCGATAAGCTTTACAAAGTATTCGGATATTCCTATGAGGATGTAAAGAGCCAGATCATGCCTATGGCTACAAACGGAATTGAGCCCACTGTTTCCATGGGGACAGATATCCCGCTGGCAATGCTTTCACAGCATCATCAGCCCCTGTTCTGCTACTTTAAGCAGCTTTTTGCACAGGTTACAAACCCTCCGATCGATTCGCTTCGTGAGAAGGTAGTAACGGATACAACTGTGTACATCGGATCAGACGGTAATCTTCTTGAGGAAAAGAGCGACAACTGCCGGGTACTTGAGGTTAACAACCCGATTCTCACAGGTGTTGATCTTATGAAAATCGAGGCTCTTGATCAGCCCGGTTTCCATGTAAGAAAGATTTCACTTCTTTATTATAAAAACACACCGGTGGAAAGAGCGCTTGAGCAGCTCTGTATCTCAGTTGACAGAGCAGTTGCAGATGGGATCAACATCATCATTCTCTCAGACAGAGGTGTTGATGAAAACCACATGCCTATCCCTTCACTTCTTGCAGTGTCTGCAGTTGAGCAGCATCTCGTAAGAACAAAGAGACGTACGGCAGTATCACTTATTTTAGAGAGTGGTGAACCCAGAGACGTTCACCAGATAGCTACGCTTCTTGGTTTTGGTGCAAGAGCTATTAATCCTTATCTTGCTCAGGAATGTATTGCAGAGCTTATCGATATAGGAATTCTCGATAAGGATTATCACACTGCAATCGAAGACTACAACAAGGCACTCCTTGGCGGCGTTGTAAAGATTGCTGCGAAGATGGGTATTTCTACACTTCAGTCCTATCAGTCAGCTAAGATATTTGAAGCAATCGGACTTTCAAGTGAGTTTGTAGATAAGTACTTTACAGGAACAGTCAGCCGCGTCGGTGGTATCGGAATCAAGGAGATTGGAGAGGATGTTGAGCTTCGTCACAACAAAGCCTTCGATCCGCTTGGACTTTCGACAGATACAACACTTGACTCGATCGGCTTCCACACTCTCAGAAGTGGAGAGGACAAGGAAGATCATATGTATAGTCCGAAGACTATCGTTACTCTCCAGAGAGCAGTAAGAGAAGGTGATTACGACAGATTCAAGGAATACACCAAGATGGTCGACGATGAAAACAGACCTCACACATTAAGAGCACTTCTTTCCTTTGTTCCCACCGGCAAACCGGTTCCGCTTGATGAGGTAGAGAGTGAGGAAGAAATCGTAAAGCGCTTCCAGACAGGAGCTATGTCCTATGGTTCACTTTCCAAGGAAGCACATGAGACTCTTGCTATTGCTATGAACAGACTCGGCGGAAAGTCCAATACCGGTGAAGGCGGTGAGGATGTTGCAAGATTCGGAACAGAGAGAAACAGTGCGGTTAAACAGGTTGCTTCAGGTCGTTTCGGTGTAAGCAGCAGATATCTTCAGAGTGCAAAGGAAATCCAGATCAAGATGGCGCAGGGAGCAAAGCCCGGTGAAGGCGGACATCTTCCGGGTAAAAAGGTATATCCCTGGGTTGCTTCAACAAGATTCTCAACTCCGGGTGTTGCGCTGATATCGCCTCCGCCGCACCATGATATTTACTCCATCGAGGATCTTGCACAGCTTATCTATGACCTTAAAAATGCAAATGACAAGGCAAGGATTTCAGTAAAGCTTGTATCCGAGGCAGGCGTCGGAACTATCGCATCAGGTGTTGCAAAGGCCGGCGCACAGGTAATCCTGGTATCAGGTTATGACGGAGGAACAGGTGCTGCTCCTTCTTCATCAGTACACCATGCAGGTCTTCCCTGGGAGCTTGGTGTAAGCGAAGCTCATCAGTCACTTTTGGATAACGGCCTTAGAAGCAGAGTAGTTCTTGAGACAGACGGAAAGCTTATGACAGGAAGAGACGTTGCCATAGCTGCACTTCTTGGAGCAGAGGAGTTCGGTTTTGCAACAGCTCCCCTTGTATGTATGGGCTGTATGATGATGAGAGTCTGCAACAAGGATACATGTCCTGTAGGAATTGCTACTCAGAACGAGGAACTCAGAAAGAGATTCAAGGGTAAGCCCGAGCATGTAATGAACTTCATGCTTTTTGTTGCAAGACAGCTTCGTGAGATCATGAGCGAGCTTGGCTTTAAAAAGCTTGAGGATATGATAGGAAGAACCGACTGCCTTAAGATGAGAAGCGTACCTAAGGCAAGATGTAAGGATGCTGCTGACCTTAAGAGAATTCTGGATGCTTCCTATGTTGGAAGAGATAAAAATCATTTCGAGCCTGCTGATATATATGATTTCGGACTTGAGAAAACTCTTGATTCAAAAGTACTTATTCCGGAGTATGAAAAAGGAAAAGCCGCTCTTAAAAAGAATCTGCAGAGTGCTCAGACTGACAGCGATAAGAAGAGTAAAAATGCAGAGCTTAACATCAAGGTGGATATTTCAAGTACCGACAGAAGTTTTGGAACACTCCTTGGAAGCAGAGTTACTGCAGACTTTAATAACACCCTTCCGGATGATTCCATAAAGGTTGAAGCTCATGGAGGCGGCGGACAGTCCTTTGGAGCATTCCTTCCAAACGGTGTCACTCTGAAACTTTACGGTGATGCCAATGATGGTTTCGGAAAGGGACTTTCCGGAGGAAAGGTAATTGTAAGACCTTCTGAGAAAGCGACCTACAAAGCTCATGAAAACATTATCATCGGTAATGTTGCTTTATACGGAGCTACTGCAGGAAAAGCTTATGTATGCGGAGTTGCCGGAGAGAGATTCTGTGTCAGAAATTCCGGTGCCATAGCAGTTTCTGAGGGCTGTGGTGATCACGGTCTTGAGTACATGACAGGCGGAAGAGCGGTCATTCTCGGAATGACAGGCAAAAACTTCGCAGCCGGCATGAGCGGCGGAATCGCTTATGTACTTGATAAGGAACACACATTATATCTCCGAATGAATAAGGATATGTCTTCACTTTACGAAGTCACTGAAAAGTATGACATCGCAGAACTTCACTCAATCCTTGAGGATTACGTAAAGGAGACCGATTCGGAGTACGGACGTGAGATTCTTGATAATTTCGATGACTACATCGCAGATTTCAAGAAGATTGTTCCGAATGATTATCAGAAGATGCTTACTGCAATCGGTAAATACGAGGAGCAGGGCATCGATCATGAGCATGCAGTGCTGGAAGCTTTTAAGGAGTTGACCTAAGATGGGAAAAGATACAGGATTTCTTGAATATAACAGAACAAATAACAGGGACGTTCCGCCCGAAGAAAGAATAAAGAATTTTGAGGAGTTCCACACTCCTCTTGATTCTGAAAAAAGAAGACAGCAGGCTGCAAGATGCATGAACTGCGGAGTTCCGTTTTGCCAGTCAGCAATGAACTTAAGCGGCATGGTAGTGGGCTGCCCTTTGAACAATCTCATTCCGGAGTGGAACGATGAAGTATATAAAGCTCATGATGAGCATGCATTTGCAAGACTTCATAAGACCAGCAATTTTCCGGAATTCACGGGCCGTGTATGTCCGGCACTTTGCGAAAAGGCCTGCATGTGCGGACAAAACGGCGATGCTGTAACGGTCCATGACAATGAGTTGTTTCTGGTTGAGACAGCTTATGCTAAGGGTTACATCAAACCGTTTATCCCGAGCATAAGAAGCGGTAAAAAAGTGGCTGTAATCGGAAGCGGTCCCTCCGGACTGGCCGTAGCAGACGAGCTTAATCACAGAGGACACGAGGTTGAAGTCTTCGAGAGAGAGGATGAGATCGGCGGACTTTTGATGTACGGTATCCCCAACATGAAGCTTGATAAGAGCGTAATTAAGCGTAGAAGAAAGCTCATGGAAAAAGAGGGTGTTGTGTTCCATACAGGAACCGACGTAGGAAAGGATGTTAAATCCGCTGAGCTTCTTCCGGGATTTGACGCAGTTGTTTTTTGCTGCGGTGCTAAAAAGGCAAGACCCCTTGCGGTAGCCGATCCCGAGAAGGTAAAAGGTGTTTATAATGCAGTTGATTTCCTTACATCAACAACCAAAGCGCTTGTAAAAGGTGGCGGCAAGACAGTTGCTTCACTTCAGGCACAGGGTGGATATATCGATGCAAAGGATAAAAATGTAGTTATTGTAGGCGGCGGAGATACAGGTAATGACTGTATCGGCACAGTTATAAGACACGGCGCAAAGAGCGTTACAGCTCTTGAGATGATGCCAAAGCCTCCGGTTGAACGAACTGCAAATAATCCCTGGCCGGAGTGGCCAAAGACCTTAAAGACAGATTATGGTCACGAGGAAGCCATCCATGTTTTCGGAAGTGATCCGAGAGTTTTTGAGACAACGGTGAAGGGAATAACAACAGATAAAAAGGGTAACTTAAAGCAGATCGAAACGGTTAAGGTTACCTTTAAGGACGGCAAGCTCACTGAGGTTCCCGGTTCGGAAAAAAACTTGAAATGTGATATACTTTTAATAGCCGCAGGCTTCATAGGCTGTGAAGATTATACCGCTGACGAGTTTTCACTTAAGCGCAGCCAGAGAGGCACAGTATTAACTGCTGAGGACGGCTATCACATTCAGGGAACAAAGCTTTTTGCTGCAGGGGATATGCACAGAGGACAGTCTCTTGTTGTATGGGCTATCGCAGAAGGAAGAGCCTGTGCCAAGGAAGTTGACGAGTACCTGATGGGATATACGAATTAAAATCTTGTTGGGGAAGTTGTCATGGGTGAGAATTCAGCATATTACAATGAGTTACAGAGTAGACGCAGGGATAACATCAACAGTGTCAAAGCGCTGCTGCCGCAGTATGCGCATGGATTTGTTGATGAATGTCTTTTGAAATATCAGATAAATACTGCGTACAGCTATGCCCATGACATCTACTTTTTCTTCGGATACATAAAGGAGAACAATCCTCTATGCAGGAATCTTGAGATAAAGGATATCCCTCTTATGGTGCTTGAGCACATGAAGGCACCGGATATAAATGAATTCCAGACCTATGTCGCGCAGGGACATAAGGTCACAAAGTCAGGCATCAAGCAGGCGAGGGAGAGAGCCATCGCGAGAAAAATGGCCTCTGTAAGGAATTTCTTCAAGTACCTGATTAAGTTCGATTATCTGGAGAATGATCCTACTCTTAAAGCTGTGACGAGGTCCAGGGAAAAGCAAAGAAGATCAATCAACCGTCTCGACAGCGACCAGGTAAAGATGCTGATGGACACGGTTACCAATGTGAAGTCAGGTTCGCACCATTCACAGGTTATGAGCGAGCTTACGTCGAAAAGAGATCTTGCGATTATTACACTTTTGCTCAATACCGGAATTCGTGTATCGGAGTGCGCGGGACTTGATCTTAAGGATGTCGATTTTAAAACCAATACAATCAAGATTGTGAGAAAGGGCGGCTTCGAGGACGAGCTCTACATCAGTGAGATAGTTCGTAACACTCTTCGCGACTATATAAATAACGAGAGAGAATCTCTGATGGCTGAGGATGAGGAAGAGGAAGCTCTTTTCATATCGCTTAAGCACAACAGGCTATCAGTCAGAAGTATTCAGCACATGGTAGGAAAGTATGGTCAGAATACCGGACTTGAGAAGAAGCTCACACCGCATAAACTAAGGCGTACTTACGGAACCGCGTTATACAATAAGACCAGTGACATCTATATGGTTGCCGATGTTTTGGGCCATAAGGATGTAAACACCACGGTAAAGCATTACGCAGCAGTGGAAGAGGAGCACAAGAGACGTGCTGCCGGAATTGATATTTACGATATGAATGATGATGAATGACTATGAGGGTTGTCACATATGTGGCAACCCTTTTTTTAGCACAATTGCTTAATGAAGTATTTTAAAAAATTGTGCAACATTTTTTAATGCTGAACTGTATAATAGGTAAAGTCGATTTTATTTAGGAGGGACTATGAAAAAACAAGCATTATCAGTTTTATCGATTTTACTGGGCATATGTCTGGTAACCGGATGTGGGGGATCAAGTGGGATTAATGAATTAACAAAAAAAGTCGGGGGATTTAAATCTTCTGAGAGTACTATCGGAGAGTCCGACATACTACCTACCGATGATCAGAACGGTGACAAGGATGTGTCTTCAAATGATGATCAGAAAGGCACCAAAGACGTACTTTCAAACAATAAAAAGAGCGGTACCATAGACGTACTTTCTAACATCAAAAATAAGTATGCATCTGCTACGGTAGACAGCGCACATGAATTCGGCGAGCCTATGTATAATCTTCCCAAAGATTATGTATTTGAGTTTGACTGTAATGAAGAAGCAATGAAGTGGGATTATAACATGGCTTTCAGTGTATATACAACACTTGATTTCGAAAATTCTGACAAGTATACCCACGACTGCAGCGTATGCTCACTTGAAAACGGTAAAATATTAGTAGAACCGTCTGTTGTAGATAATTTCTATGACATACCCGAGAGCACTATTACCGCAGAAACAGATACTTTTGCTGCATGGGAAACAGAGTGTGATGGTACATGGGGAAGCCTTAATAAGCTGTATTTAGTACAGAAATACGATCTTCAAACAGGTGAGGAACTTGCTAAACCGATTATCACACCTTTTAGTATTCGCCATGACATTGAATCAACAACGGTAAAGCAGAAAATAGATGACAATAACAATTATTATCTTGAATGGACTCCTGTAAGAGGAGCTTCCTCATATCTGGTTTTTAAGCTGACTGATTTAGGCTATTATCTGGTTTATAAGACAACAGATACAAAAGCGTCTGCAGATAGTTTTTGGGGACAGCTTGATTCCGATAGGTGGAGTGAGTTAGTAAATAAGGATTTAGAAGAAAGTGGTTATGATACTACCACTTCTGAAAAACTTTACATGAATAGTGATCTGCATGATGACAAGCACTGCAAGTTTGCTGTAGTAGCCGTAAGAGATGGAAAGACATCAGGTATCAGTAATATAGTTGATTCTGATGAACTCGCTGATTTATTACCATATACGAAAGAAGGAAATCTTGAGGTTACAATAAGGCAGGTAAGCGATCTGCCAGTTTACATTAATGTGACAACAGTAAACGATAAGACTATGCAGATGATTATCGACTATCATGGATGTGTTTGCAAACATGGGGACGATGATTCAACAACATATTATCTGTTTCCTAAGATTTATCATACGGATTTATCTCCGTTTTTGATTACTGTACATGGTATGCCCTATGGTGAATTTACAAAATATGCGCAGCAGGTAGCTGACAGACAGGATAAAATTACTGCTACAATGCCTACAGGCAGAGTAGAGACAAATGTAGATGTTTCTAACGTTCCTACCATGGAAGATCCGGAGGTATCAGAAAATCCGGAGACATCAGTAGAACCTGCAATACCCGAAGAGCCTACGAGTCAGGAAGAACCAGAGGCTCAGGAAGAGCCCACAACTCAGGAAGAACCTGAGGTTCAGGAGCAGCCTACCACTCAGGAAGAACCTACCACCCAGGTTAATCCCGGTTCAGCTAATGAACTGATGACAGAAGTGGCTGACATAGTTAACACCAATTTGACATTATTGCAGGAGCAGAGCGGTGTTTCTCTGGATGATGTTATATTCGCTGAGTCACCTCTCGAAGAATGGATGGCGTACTGCCTGATGGCCAGAAGTGAATATATTCCGGTTCCTTACAGCGAGTTCCCCGAAGGAGCCGATGTAGAAGGCACGACTAACAAACTGTTATCTATGTACAGACAGAATCCTACAAGTGGTGTAATCAATGGTATTAAGTATTCATATGATTATGAGACATATATTGTAGAGTATGTTGACGATACAAATGACAGACTGGGCAAGTCGGTAGAGGAGTTTAAAAAGGCTAAGGAAGTAGCTGACTACGTAACAGCAGGCTTATCAACAGATTATGATAAGGTAGTTGCATTGAACGATTATTTCTGTACCAATGCATCCTATGATGAAAGCTCTATGTCTACTGAAGTAGATATGAATTCACTCACACAATCATTTATTGATGCTCATACACCTTACGGTATTTTGTGCAATAATTACGGTGTATGTGAAAGCTATTCAGAAGCTATGGCTCTTGCAGGAAGACTTGCCGGTCTTGACGTAATTATTGAAACCGGAGATCTGTACGGTGCCGGCGGACATGAGTGGAACAGAGTAAATATTGATGGAAACTGGTGTATTCTTGATATAACCAACAATGATAACGAGATGGTACCTAACGGTCTTTGTAACATAACGGACAGTATGGCAACTCAGCTCCTGATATCAGATAAAACATCGTATTTGTTCGATGCTTCAGCTAATACTGATTCTTATGAATACTATCACATGAACGGTGAGTATGTTGAATCTACTACCGATCTTGCAGATAAGCTTAGAGAGCAGTTAGACAGTGATGGTGTTGCGCATGTTCGCTGCAGCGAAAACATGACGCAGGATGATGTTACTGCAGTAGCTCAGCAGCTGTATAGTGAGGGCTATGACATCTCTGAAGGATATTTCGTATACAATATAGCTATACTTTCAAAGTAAAACACTTTTGTAGAGTTTGGAAAGTGAAGTAAAATAAAAAGTCGTCCTTTCAAAAATGAAGGGATGACTTTTTATGTAAAAATTACAAAAATATTACAAATATTTAAAATGTTCGTTGCAATTTCCGGCTATTGCTGTATAATTCTATTTTTGTGGGGGACTATATAATTGGAGGAGTGTTATGAAAAGAGTATTCAATGATCTCGGAAGATTTATTCTTCTGTCTGCATTCGCGCTGACATTATCTGCAGCAGTTTTAATAAGTTATCCCATGAGGGATGTTAAGGCATACGTAGAGGAAACCAAAAATTCTGACGGAACTTACACATATACAGATAGCGATACCAATGAGTCTGTTACATCAAAATGGAAAGACGGCTACGCAGAAAAATATATCGGAAAAGAAGAGGCAGCCTGTGTGATAGAGACCAAGTCCTATTACAACTTGATAGATCTTTATACTACATTGGATGTTGCAAGGTTTGGAAATTTCAGGACAAACAGTGACAAGCTCAAAGTAAAAGTGATGTACAGGCATGAAAGCAATTACGGCCTTGATAATGCTGATACCAGCTCCTGCTGGATAATCACTCCTGATGGGAAAAAACTTTACAAGGATATTTACGGAAACAGGAAAGAATTCAATGCTTCCACAGAACAGGAGATATTAAAGACAAATAAATTTGAGGCAAAAGGAAGCTATAAGATAAGGCTTTATACCAAAAAAGCCGGTAAATATGTATTTTCATATGATGCCCTGGATCACAATGGGAACGTCATTACAACAAAGACAGTAAAGGTTGTGGCCAAAGAGGATACAGATCCCATCAAAGAAGCAACCTTTGCAGGTAAGCGATTTTATGTAAGCAATGTCGGAAAGCAGAAGGGACTTAAGACTGATCTGTATAACATCAAGGGAGGCTATAACACTAAGAAATCCGGCAAGCTAAAGATTATCATGAACAAAGGCTACAAAATCAAAAAGATTGAGATGGGCTATCAACATGTAGAACGCTCCAAGGCAAGTACGGACGATAAATGGACAAACAGTTTTGCTGATGTTACTTGGAAGACAATTAAAAACGGCAGGAAGATAAAGCTTAATTCAGAGAATGTGTATTCATATTTCGATAAATATGAGAAGAAGTCAAATGAAAAAGCTCCCGGAGGTTATGACATCTACTCCGATGAAAATCATGGACAGATATCAACCACATATATTCGTGTTACCTATTATGATACAAAAAGCAAGAGAACAGAGCGGACACAGCTTTCTATCAACAGGAACATCAAATGATTCATGGAAGGTGAGATACGAGGATGAAAATGACAGGAATAATGAAAAAAGCAGTGCTGCTTTTTGCTGCAATAACTATTACACTTACAGGTTCGCTTAATGCAAAGGCTTACACGACAGTATCATGGAGCGATCAATACAAAGCAAATGTTTTTATAAACAGTGATACCAATGATTCATGTGTTAACAAGAATTCCGGAGATCATGCAGCTAATGCTTATGTATGTGAGCAGATAAAAACAAAGACGATAACAACAGAATATTACGGTACAAAAAATGAAATAACACTCTATACAACCTACGACGTTGCGAGATTCGGGAATTTTAGAACAAATAAAAAAGTCTTAAAGCATAAGGTTACCGAGAAGGTGGAGGATAATTATTCAGAGTCCAACAGCTACGTTACCGGAACGGATGGGAAAAAATATTGCAAGGATATTTTT
Organism: Butyrivibrio sp. ob235; assembly: GCF_900109475.1. Lineage (NCBI taxonomy): Bacteria > Bacillati > Bacillota > Clostridia > Lachnospirales > Lachnospiraceae > Butyrivibrio > Butyrivibrio sp. ob235. The sequence goes on along the minus strand of NZ_FOBE01000005.1, from coordinate 129,104 downwards.
GGAAATAAGCAGGAATACTCCGAGGCTACTATAGCAAAGGCAGAGAAAACCAATAAGTTTCACGCTTATGGGGAATACGCTATCAGGTTTTATACAAAAAAAGCAGGTACATACAAGTTTTACTATGATGCATTGGATCAGGACGGAAATGTTATAACCACTAAGACTATCAAAGTAGTTGCAATGGAAGACGGTGACCCGATAAAGGAAGCAACCTTTGCGGGAAAAAGATTCTATGTCAGCGCCAATACACAATATAAAGGAAAAGAAACCAATCTGTATTCGACTAAGGACAGAGCATATACAACAAAAAGCTCCGGTAAGCTCAAGTTTAAAATGAATAAAGGCTTTAAAATTCAAAAGATTGAAGTCGGATATACTACCGTAGGATACAGGGATAACAGTACAGATGATAGCTGGGCAATTCAGAATAAAGGAACTGTGTGGACTGAGGTAAAAAACGGTATGAAGATTACACTGTCCTCAACAGATGAGGGGAAACCATGGTATGAGAAAGCAAAGAGACATGATGCCCCCGGACAAAGCAGAATTTATAGCACAGAAAGATATGAGCAGCGTGCAAGGACGTTTATCCGGATTACATATTTGGACAAGCGAAATGGGACGACAGGAAGTTCAACATTCACAATTTACAGACTTATAAATAAATAGAGAGTTTGAAAAAATATCTCTGTAAATTTAATATAAGGTTATTTAGAGGGTCTTCTATGATAAAATTATATAAATTATCATAGAAGACTTTTTGTAATGTCGAACAAAAAAGTGAAGTTTACAAACCGAAACCGATGACAGCGGGGAAGAAAGCAGCCATGAAAGAATTTCTGACAAAGCTTATCAACTTCTACAAAAAAGAAACGGAACTTGATGTAATATTCTTTAAGCTCCTTGGAACATCGGGAGCCATCATAAGCCTGATAGGAGCTGTGCAGTCTCTATTTACGCTTAGTGATCTGTCGGGATTTTTTATAAACATGGGCGCTGCAGTAGGAAGCATAGCCCTTATCTTTTTTGTGGACAGGACAGGGCATTATCTTGCCGGTTATCTCATAACGTCCTTTGGGATATTCATGGGACTGTTTGGCATACTCTTTTTTGAGATGGGAGGACTCTATGGCTCGATGCCATATTTCTTCTCCTTTGGAATCCTTTTTACTCTCCTCATGTACAGAAGGCCGTCTCTTCGCTATGTAATGGTGGTTGTTCACGTGATCTACTATGCAGGGCTATGCCACATCGCATACTTTCATCCGGAAACCGTTACCCCGTTTGATACGGATATGTCAAGGTACGTGGACCAGCTCACAGGTATCTTCGTATCCAGTGTGGGCATAGGAATCATCTTCCATATGTACCTTAACGAATACAGGAAGCAGCAGCGTCTTGCCCAGGAATCCAGCAATGCCAAGAGCGTGCTGCTTGCCAATATCAGCCACGAGATAAGGACCCCTATCAACATGCTCCTTGGCATGAATGAGATGATCCAGAGGGAAGCTGAGAACGCCCGGATACTTGAGTACTCGCAGAACGTCGACTCCGCAGGCAAACAACTCCTTTTTATGATCAACCAGTTTTTGGACCTTTCAAGGATAGACATGGGCAGGGAGGAAGTGTTTGAAGAGAACTTCGACCTCAAGGGGCTCATAGACACACTCTCTATTTACTATAAAAAAGAAGCTGACAATAAGCGCCTTGACTTTGTGGTTGATACGGATAAATATCTTCCAAGATACTTTGTTGGAGATGTAAAAAAACTTAACCAGATCCTCATGAACCTTCTTTCCAATGCCATCAAGTACACGAAAGAGGGTATCATAGTATTCAGCATCCATAAAAAGGAAGAAAAGGACGGAATATATACACTGCGCTTTGAGGTATCTGATACAGGAATGGGTATAAAGAAGGAAGAGCAGGATAAGATTTTTGAGAGCTTTGAAAGATTAGATATAGTCCGTAATCGTGGCATCGAAGGTACAGGCCTTGGTCTTGCCATCTCCGGTAACCTTGCAAGGCTCCTTGGAACGCAGATAAAGGTTAAGAGCAGGTACGGAGAGGGAAGCCTTTTCTGGTTTGATATAGGCCTTAAAAGGGGCGCAGACATAGAAATTGACAGCTCCTTAAATGAGAGCTTCATTGCTCCTGACGCAACGATCCTGGCAGTGGATGACAATAACATGAACCTGACGGTCCTTAAGTCTCTTCTTAAAAGAACTCTCATCAGGGTGGATACTGCTCAGTCAGCTCAGGAGTGCTATGAGTTCTGCAGGGAGCGGGACTATGATCTCATCTTTATGGACTACATGATGCCTGATATTAACGGGATAGAAGCCATGGAGGAGCTTCGAACCATGGACGGTGGTAGGATGAAGGATACACCCATCATCGTCCTTACAGCGGATGCAACTCCCGAGAGCAAGAAGATCTTTATGGAAAAGGGATTTGACGACTACCTGCTAAAGCCCGTGGATGTAGGCCTTCTTGAGAATACTCTTATCAGGAACCTGCCGGGAGGGCTTGTTACAAAGGTAGAAAAAGAAAAGCCCATAGAGATTCCACAGGAAACTCTTTTAAAGATTAAAAAGATACTTTCAGGGTATGACATCTCACTGGATATGGCAATGAAGCACCTTAGCGGCGATATCCTGCAGTTTGTCAGGATTGCAGAGTTTTTTGTTAAGAGTGCTGATAAGAACATGAATGAGCTTAAGAGCCTTCTTGATAAAAAAGATTACAAAAAGGCAGCGCTCATAATCCATTCCATTAAGGGTAATTCCGGAAATGTAGGCGCAGAGGATCTTTATTATAACGCCAGGAGATTAGAGAAGAGAGCAAAAGAAAGCGATGGCACATACGTTGACGCAGCATCTCCTTTGTTCTTCATGGAGTGGGAGAGGGCAAAGGACGGGCTCTTAGCTGTACTGTCCGAATTTGACAGAATAAGGCATGATGATGCAGCTGCGGAACCGGAGGAGGAACCCCTTGATAAAGATGCCATCATAGATGAGCTTATAAATGCCATTAGTAACGGCAATCAGGCCCCTGCTCTCAAATACGCAGATAACCTTGCTGCAATCCTTTGCGGGGATGATACAGTTGATAAGATTAAGAACTGTATCATGAATATCGACTTTGACAGTGCAATGGAACTTGCCATGAAACTAAAGAAGTAACAAAAAGGCACTTATATATTACGTGATAACTGCTATGATTGATTACAAAGATATAAGCAGGATGATCACCTGCACATATGAGGGGAAAATGGAAATGATGGAGAACTACAAGATTCTCTGCGTAGATGATGATATAAATATGCTGAATACTCTGGAAGATATACTTATAAATGCCGGCTACAGCGTAAGCCTTTCAAAGTCCGGAAGACAGGCCATTGAATTTGTCAGAAAAGGCATCGGCTTTTCCCTGATCCTCCTTGATGTGGATATGCCCGGGATGGACGGATATGAGACACTTAAGGAGATAAAGGACCTTCATATGGCAAAAGACATTCCGGTCATCTTCCTTACTGCCAAGGACGAGCCTGATTTTGAAATAAAGGGTTTTGAGTACGGCGCTGCAGACTATATCACCAAACCCTTTGTAAAGAGCGTATTTCTTGCAAGAGTAAGGAACAGGATCACAGCTCCTTCAAGGCAGAAAGCCATCGAGGCTGAAAATCTCGGGAAACTTAGGAATATGCTCTCTGACCTGGAGCTGAAGGTGGCAGAATACATAGCAGAAGGTCTATCAAACCAGGAGATTGCAGATAAGACCAGCTACTCCTATGGCTATGTAAGGCGAGTCGTATCCTCGATCCTTGATAAAACCGGGATGGAAAAGAGGACAGACATACGGCATTTTTTGAAATCGGGGGAGTACTAGGCCTGATATTTCATATGCTTTTTGGAAGGAAAGTCCATATGGGCTTTCTTTTTGCGTAATAATAAAAAAATTATAAATATGAAAAGAGGTAACAAAAAGGCACTTATTTTTTGAAATTAATTGCTTATGATAATTTGTGGAAAAAGATATTGGAGCGCCGGGCATATGTATGCCTGTGTACTTATGAGAGGTGGGATAAAAAAATGAAAAAGAGGTTTTTGACCGGGCTATTGACTGTAGTGATGAGCACTGCACTGGTGGTGATGCAGCCGGTAAGTGTTTATGCAGCGCCTTCGCCTATAAGTAAAGAAATATTTGTTGATCCCGTGACTTACTATAGGGTTGATACCAATCAGTTCTCAAAGAGCCAGGTGGATTTTTACCGGGATATGCTTACTACGCACAGGAATCAATGGCCTAGTCCCAAACAGAAATGGAACAAGATTGCCGGGGCAATATTAAGGCAGAAAAACAATCTGAAGGACGGGGATTCTGGTCGTCTTAATTCTGCTATAAGCGCTATGAGTGGAACCGGTCATATTTTGGATGATGATGGATCCTCTAATACTGACCACTGTAGTACGATACCTTTTCAGGAGGCAGGATCTCTTCAGCAAATGGAGAAGGACCTCCTTAGTGGTCTGAACTATTCCGGATCGGTCATCGACATGTGCGGCTTGTTTAAGGATGGTGAAAGCTTAAACAGCGGTCCTGTATTCTACCAAGGAGGTATGTCATGGGAAAATGATGGTAAAGCATATATGGTTGTCGCGGTTCTTTTCAGCGACTTCAAGGTAACGCCTATCCTTCCGGATGCTGACCCTGCCAAGGGTAATTTTGTTGAGACTACGGTTAGTGATGTAACAAGTGAAGGTGGGGAATTAAACTCACAGCTGATAAACAGAGCGGCAGACAGGACTCTTGATGCCTCACAGGTAATAGGCAAAGACTCATCTATAAATATAAGGACCGAGGTGTCAGGAAGTAAGGAGTATTCGGTTAGTGAAACTCTCACTGTAGGTGCCGAATATGGATTTACAGCTGCGTTTAAGGGATCCGTAGAAGTGAGTGTCAGCGCATCTCAGGTTTTCCATGATGCATGGGTGCTAGGTAAAGATACGAGTGACACCTATCACACTGAGAATACAATTTCTGCCGGGCTTCCGCCATTTACAGGTGGAATGCTTAAGCAGGTTTATGGAACCCAGCAGGTGGAGACGACATATAACTGCCCGGTTGCTCTTACTTACAGGGTACGAGTACTTCAGTATCGTGCCGGGTATGAGAAAAATGCGAAGAAGTTACTTGATGCGCAGTCGTATGAGAGAGCGGATTTTGGCAAGGATAACGGTGGAGATGCGCGAAAAGACCTTTACAACCGGGCTGTTATAAATAAAAATAACAATGTTGACCCGGATGGAATCCATTGGAATAATATGCCTGAATCTATCCTTACAGCAAATAGAATATATGAAAGAGCAGCGACTGAGGTACCTATGGCCTCAACGCCGGCGACATTCATCGCGACGCTTAAGACTACAAGCGGTGAGCTTAAGGGCATAGCTCCACTTTACCCGCTTAAATATGTGCGGCTGGAGAATAAGGCACTTAATGAACTGGAAATGAAAACCGGTGATACCTACAGGGTTGATCTGATCGAGCTTGAAGGACTTGCAGAGAATGAAGAACGGTTGAAGGGACCTTACTACGGTTTTGATAAATCATTCGGTAAGTGGATACTTACAGATAAAAACCATAAAGAGTTGACTGATGGCTCTGTGGCAACCCTTACAAAGAACGAAAGAACCGGAGCGGTAACCTTAAAGGCAGTTTCCGAAGGAATGGTCTATCTGGAATATCTCATAGATGAGAACAGATACAGTACTTTTACAGACGGGAGCAGGTATGCAACAAACAAGAGCTTGAAGGAATTCCCATCGATTGAAGTAAAGATTACAAGCGCTCCTGTAACAGCCGAAAAGGATGCCGACCAAAATGAAGCTGGCAATAATGGTCAGGAACAGAGCGCAAGTACACCTGATCAGAATCAGCAGACTACGCCTTCTCCGGCAGTTGACCAGGTACAGAGTGAAAATACAACACCACCGGTAGTACTGGAAAAAACAGATACCGTTGATAAAAAGCTGAAAAAGACATCCCTTTCAAAGCTGAAAGCCGGAAAGAAATCCATCACGATTACCTGGAAAAAGAACGATGAAAAAGGCATAAAAGGCTATGAAATTCAGTACAGTACAGATGGGAAATTTAAGAAGGATACCAAGACAGTAACTATCAATAAAAATAAGACTACTTCGAAAACAATCAAAAAGCTTGAGCCTAAGAAAAAATACTATGTAAGAATCCGATCATTTAAGAAGTCCGATGGTGAAAAGATATACTCAAGATGGAGTAGTAAAAAGAGCATTAAGGTTAAATAAATAGCAAAAAAACTAAGCGGCCTGTCACAGCAGGTCGCTTAGTTTTTTTGCATAAAAGAAATTCTTCTCCATCTTATAAAAGTCAGACCACATGGAAAGGGTTTTACACTTTTCTTTTCTGGGGCATTCCTCGGCATTGTCCTCTAAACAGACAACAGGAGAGAAGGTTCCCTCCATAAGTTCAATGATTTCTCCTATAGAATAATCATCGGGGGCTCTTAGTAGCTTGTAGCCACCATGTTTTCCGCTGGCGCCTTTAATTAGACCACCCTTTACCATTTCTTTTGCAATTATTTCAAGATACTTCTTGGAAATATCCTGTCTTTCGGCTATGTCTTTAAGAGGGATATAATCTGAACTGTTCTGCTGTGCCAGATCTATCATGACTCTAAGAGCATAGCGGCCTTTAGTTGAAAACATAAATCTCCTCCTTATAGCAGGCGAAAACAAAACCTTATCGTAAAACATATTGACACAGTAGGTAAATAGATTGTATCATCAATTTCAACAAAAGCAAACAAAAAAGCGAAAACAAAAAGCAAACCAAAATAAAAATGAAAATCAGGAGGAGAAACGGTATGAGCAATTACAAATTCGAAACACTTCAGTTACATGTAGGTCAGGAGCAGCCGGATCCGGCAACAGATTCAAGAGCGGTTCCGATTTATCAGACCACATCTTATGTCTTCAGAAATTCACAGCACGCAGCTGACAGATTCGGTCTTGCTGATGCAGGTAATATCTACGGAAGACTTACAAATTCCACTCAGGATGTTTTCGAAAAGAGAATAGCAGCACTTGAAGGCGGAAGCGCAGCACTTGCAGTTGCATCCGGTGCAGCAGCTATAACTTATACAATCGAGGCACTTGCAGCAAACGGCGGACACATCGTTGCACAGAAGACCATCTACGGCGGAAGCTATAATCTTCTGGCACACACACTTCCTCAGTACGGTATAACAACTACTTTCGTAGATGCTCATAATCTTAGCGAGGTTGAGGGAGCTATTCAGGATAACACAAGAGCGATCTACTTAGAGACACTTGGTAATCCCAATAGTGATATCCCGGACATCGATGCAATCGCAGAAATCGCTCATAAGCACGGACTTCCGCTGGTAATCGACAACACCTTCGGAACACCTTATCTCATCAGACCCATCGAGCACGGCGCTGACATTGTTGTTCATTCAGCAACAAAGTTCATCGGCGGACACGGAACAACACTTGGTGGAATCATTGTTGAGTCAGGAAAATTTGATTGGAAGAAGAGCGGCAACTATCCTCAGATCGCGGCACCCAATCCCAGCTATCACGGAGTATCATTCTATGATGCTGTAGGACCTGCTGCATTCGTTACTTATATAAGAGCAATCCTTCTTAGAGATACAGGAGCAACAATTTCACCCTTCAATGCATTCCTTCTTCTTCAGGGAACAGAGACACTTTCCCTTCGTCTTGACAGACATGCAGAGAATACAAAGAAGGTAGTTGAGTTCCTGGCGGGGCACCCTCAGGTTGAGAAGGTTAACCATCCTTCACTTGCAGACCATCCGGATCATGCACTTTATGAGAAGTACTTCCCTAATGGCGGAGCTTCAATCTTCACATTTGAAATCAAGGGCGGAAAAGAGGCTGCATGGAAATTCATTGATAATCTTGAGATCTTTTCACTTCTTGCAAATGTTGCAGATGTAAAGAGCCTTGTTATTCATCCTGCAAGCACAACACATTCTCAGCTTACAGATGAGGAACTTGCCGACCAGGGAATCACACAGAGCACCATCAGACTTTCAATCGGTACAGAGCACATAGATGATATTATCGCGGACCTTGAGAAGGGCTTTGCCGCAGCAAAATAAATTACATAAAGGGAGAAAAAATTATGAAAAAGAACTATCTGACAAAAATCGGAACACTACTCACAGCCACAGCACTTTTAGGAGCAACTCTTGCAGGCTGCGGTGCATCTAAAACAGAAACAGCAGACCTGAATTCCACAGGAGCAGACATTGAGGAAGGTACAGAGAAGTCTGATGCCGCCGAAGCTGATACTGTATACAGAACCCTTGATGAGATCAAGGAGAGCGGAACCATCAACATCGGTGTATTTTCAGATAAGAGTCCTTTCGGATACGTTGATGAAAACGGAGAGTATGCAGGATACGATGTATATTTTGCAGAGAAGATCGGTGAAGATCTCGGTGTAAAAATCAATTATGTTTCAACTGAAGCTGCAAACAGAATAGAGTATCTTCAGACCGGTAAGGTTGATATCATTCTTGCTAACTTCACTGTAACTGAGGAGAGAGCACAGGAGGTTGACTTTGCACTTCCTTATATGAATGTTGCTCTTGGTGTTGTATCACCTTCAGACAGCGTTGTTGAGAGCCTTGATGCGGTAGGTGCTGATGACCAGATCATTGTAATTTCAGGTACAACAGCTGAGACCTATCTTGAGAAGAACTATCCTGACATTAAGCTTCAGAAGTATGATGCATACGCAGAGGCTAAGACAGCCTTTGAAAACGGCAACGGTGTTGCATGGGCTAACGATAACACAGAGGTCATTGCATTTTCTCTTGAGAACGAGGGCTACACTGTAGGCATTCCTTCACTTGGTGATGCAGACACAATTGCACCTGCTGTAACAAAGGGCAATGATACACTTCTTACATGGCTCAACGAGGAAATCGAGACCATAGGAGAGGACAACTTCTTCCATAAGGATTATGAGGAAACACTTCTTGATACTTATGGTGCAGATTATGAAAACACTCTTGTAGTAGAGGGTGGTAAGGTTCAGTAATATGGATTTGAATGTGCTTAAATCATATATACCTCTATATAACGAAGCACTTCTCCTGACTGTTAAAATAGGTTTGCTTGGCATCCTGACAGCCTTTGTAATAGGGCTGTCGGGAGCAGCCGCAATCTATTTCAGGATTCCCGTCATAAGGAAAATTTTATCAATCTACATAGAACTATTCAGAAACACTCCGCTACTGGTTCAGCTTTTCTTTATTTATTTTGCACTTCCGAAGCTGGGAATCAGGATATCAGCGGAGCTTTGTGGCGTTATGGGACTTGGACTAATTGGCGGAGCTTATATGATAGAGACAATGCGAAGCGGTCTTGAGTCTATAGCAAAGGTTCAGAGTGAGAGTGCACTTTCCCTAGGGCTGACAGAGGGGCAGGTTTTCCTGAACATAATTCTTCCGCAGGCTTTTTCGGTGAGTATGCCGGGAATAATGGCAAATGTGATTTTCCTCCTGAAGGAGACATCAGTTTTTTCGACCATAAGCCTTATGGATTTAATGTTCACTGCAAAGGATCTGATAGGAATGTATGCAAAGACAATTGAATGTCTGTTTTTGCTTGTTATCTATTATCTGGTGATGCTTCTTCCCGTATCAATCCTTGGATCAATCATAGAGAGGAGAGTGCGCTTTGCAGAGTTTGGGGATTGATGTGCTTTTTAAAGGCACCAATATGATTAGGCTCTTAAAAGGACTCTGGGTATCGGTAGAGATAAGTCTGATATCGGTTGCGATAAGTATTGTACTCGGCCTTATCGCAGGTGTGCTTATGACCTCTAAGAGCAAATTGATACGTTTTATTTTCAGGGTATATCTTGAGATAGTCAGAATAATGCCGCAGATGGTTTTGCTGTTCATTGTATATTTTGGAACTACCAGAGTGTTTGGAATGAATATCTCCGCAGAGCTTTCAGCCATAATAGTTTTTGTATTCTGGGGAACCGCGGAGATGGGAGATCTGGTAAGAGGATCCATTCAAAGTATCCCGAAAATCCAATATGATTCCGCGTATGCTTTGGGAATGGATAAATTCCAGGTGCATTTTCTGATTATATTTCCGCAGACTATTAGAAGGCTTCTGCCACTTTCAATAAATCTGGTTACGAGAATGGTTAAGACAACATCCCTCGTAATGATGATTGGAATTGTTGAAGTGTTAAAGGTTGCCCAGCAGATTATTGAGGCAAATAGAAAAGCATCGCCGAATGCAGCATTCGGAGTGTTTGCGGTTGTATTCTTCTTATATTTTATTGTCTGCTGGCCAATAAGCAGATTAGCGGTAAAACTTGAGAAAAGGTGGGCGTAAGATGAGCGAGCTCGTTAAAGTAAAAAATTTACATAAGGAATTCGGAGGAAACGTAGTCCTAAAGGATATCAATCTTTCCGTAAAAAAGGGAGAGGTAGTTGTTATAATAGGTCCCTCCGGTTGTGGAAAAAGTACTTTTCTTCGCTGCCTTAACGGACTTGAAGAAATCCAGGGAGGAGTCGTGACGGTTGACGGACTTCCTGTGGAGCCGAACAAAAAAGACATAGTGAACATCAGACAGAAGATAGGTATGGTGTTCCAGTCCTACGATCTTTTCCCACACAAGACAGTACTTGAAAATACGATTCTTGCACCTATAAAGGTACAGAAGAGAATTAAGGATGATGTTATAAGAGAGGCACTGGAACTCCTTGATAAGGTCGGGCTTGCAGATAAAAAGGATTATTATCCGAGGCAGCTCTCAGGCGGACAAAAGCAGAGAGTCGCAATTGTAAGAGCACTACTTATGCATCCGGATGTCCTGCTGTTTGATGAGGTGACTGCAGCTCTTGATCCCGAGATGGTTCATGAGGTACTCCAGACAATGCTCGAGCTTGCCAAATCAGGCTCTACCATGATAATTGTCACTCACGAGATGGCCTTTGCAAAAGCGGTGGCTGATAGAATTGTTTTCTTTGACCGGGGAGAGATCGTAGAAGAGACAGGAGATGTAAAACAGTTCTTTGAGGAACCGGAGACAGAGAGGGCAAAGAAATTCCTAAAGACATTTAAATATGAGGAATAATGGTTAGGAAGGAGACAGGAATATGTCTCCTTTTTTCTTGTATAACTCACAATAAGATAATTATGGTACGATATATATGTCTCCATGAATTTTTATTCAAAGAAGAGGTGATCTGAGTGAGCAGAAAAATACTTATTATCAACACAGGCGGAACGCTTTCGGCGGTGATGAAAGGTAATGGTCTCATTCCGGGACTGTCCATTTATGATATGCAAAAAGAACTCCGTATGGTGTCCGGAGATACGGATATCGAGATAGAGGATTTTTGCTCACTGGACAGTGCCAATATTTTTCCTGAGGACTGGGGACTGCTTGCAGAGCGAATAAGTGAATGTAGAAATCAGTATGACGGGATAGTGGTTATACATGGCACCGATACGCTGGCTTATACATCATCAATGCTTTCATTTATGCTTAGAAATATCGGAATCCCGGTTGTTATAACCGGCTCACAGTTATCCATTACAAATCCTGTTGCGGATGCAATGGAGAACTGCAGATGTGCCATACATATGGCGGCAAGTCAGATACCGGGAGTGTTTGTTGCTTTTAATCGTAAGGTCATGCTCGGTTGCAGGGCGTCCAAGGTGCGCTCACTTAGCTTTGATGCCTTTGAGAGTATTAACTATCCCAACATTGCGACTATAAGTTCCCTTGGTATGAAAATTGATACGACAGCTGTTCCCGAAAGGACAGGAATATTTAAGCTTGCAAATTCTTATTCCGACAAGGTCTGTATGATAAAAATGTTTCCGGGGATACATACCGGATTTGTTGAAGCGATAGCGGATCAGGGCTATAAAGGACTTTACATAGAGGCATACGGAATCGGTGGTATGCCGTTTTTGAAGCATGATTTTATCGGAACTCTTGATAAAATCATAAGAGGTGGAATGACTGTCGTTGTCGGAACACAGTGCAGATATGAAGGGACTAAGATGGATGTCTATGAAACCGGCAAGAGAGCCCTCGAAATAGGAGCCCTTGAGGCATGTGACATGACCGGTGAAGCAGCACTTACAAAGCTCATGTGGATCCTTGGAATGACAGAGGACCTGTCAGAGATACGGGACTACTATTCAATAAATGTGGCAGGAGAGATAACTCCCCACAAATAATGTGGAGATTATCTTATTAGGTCAGTCAGCTTTTTGCTATAGAAAAAGTCATGACTGATTTTGGCATATTCTTCCCACATGGGAAGAGTTTTGCAGTCACTTTTACGCGGACAATTCTCGGCATCGGGAAGGAGACAGGCTACAGGTGATATAGGCCCTTCCATGGTTTCAAGTATTTCTCCGACAGTATATTCTTCAGGTAATTTGGTCAGTCTGTACCCGCCATGCTTGCCGCTGGCTCCGGAGAGCAGCTTTGAACTGACCAGTTCCTTCGCAATGATTTCCAAATACTTTTTTGATACTCCGATTCTTTCAGCAATATCTTTAAGCGGAATAGGATCCTCTGATTTCTGCTGTGCAAGATCTATCATAATTCTAAGAGCATATCTTCCCTTTGTTGAAAACACAATAAAAACCTCCAATAATCGTATTACCTATTATTTTAAAGGGTAAATCAACAATTAACAATGTGCATTTCGCACAGAATCACTTGCGGATTCATTTTTTGATAATCTGGTCATATAAAAAGTATTTAAATTGACTATATTTATATAATCAGAAATGGTGTATATTGGCACATAAATAATTCAAAAAACGGAGACTTGTAGAAAACATGAAGGTTGCAGCTATTAATGATTTATCCGGCTTTGGCAAATGCTCGCTTATTGCAGATATATCAGTGCTGTCTGCGATGGGTATTGAAGTTAATCCTGTGCCTACAGCACTGTTTACTGCTCAAACCGGTTTCCCGTCATTTTACATGCATGATACAAAGGATATGGTCAGATATTGTACTACCGAGTGGAAAAAGCTTGAGGCAGAGTTTGACGGCATACTGACAGGTTACATCCCCTACGAAAGAGAAGCGGATTATGCTCTGGAATTTGTGAATACTTTCAATAAAAAGGACACGGTACTTCTTGTAGATCCTGTAATGGGAGACGGAGGAGAGTGCTATTCAAACTATTCGGACGGATTGCTTTCCAGGATTAAAAAGATGGCTGAGATAGCAGACATCATCACTCCTAATCTTACGGAGCTCTGCATTCTTGCAGGCGTCAAGGCGGATCAGGTTGTCAGGGACACAGCTAAGGGCAATCACCTTAAGAAGATAGAGAATATTGCAAATAAAGTTAGATCCGGTGACAGGCAGAGCGTAGTGGTTACCGGGATTTTTACGGACAATGATAAGCTTTGTAACTTAGTTGTTCATGAAGGTGGAACTGAGGTTATAGAGTGCAAATATAATGGACGAAGTTATTCCGGTACGGGAGATCTTTTTGCAGCATCGCTTCTGGGAAATGTTCTTAAAGGAAAAGACATAGCGAGTGCAGTTTCGGATACTACAGAATTTATTGGAAAAGCAATATTGGCTACCACCGAAGAGGACGGAAATTATGGGGCTGATTTTGAAAAAATATTGACAGGTTGTTTAGGAGGAGTCACATTATGAAAAGAGAAAACGTAAACTCAAAGACAAGGCTCATGGCCTTTACCGGTGTTATGGCCGCGCTTACCACAATTTTTACGGCATACATTTTTCATATACCGGTTGGTGTAAACGGCGGTTATGTTCATTTTGGCGATACGGTTATTTATCTTGCGGCAGCTATGTTACCTGCGCCCTATGCAATGGCCGTAGGTGCACTTGGAGGAGGACTGGCGGATCTTCTTACCGCTCCCATGTGGACTATTGCGACAGTGATTATAAAGATGCTTATCGTCATTCCTTTTACAAGTCGCAGTACATCCTTGTTAAATAAGCGCAATATTGCAGCTCCGATTATTTCGTTCTTTATTTCCGCAACCGGCTATTATATAGCAGAGATGCTTCTATTCGGTGCAAAGGTGGCTCTTATACCTGCCTTTACGGGAAGCTTTGTTCAGTCAGGCGGTAGTGCACTGTTTTTCTATATAGCAGCTGCAGCGTTTGACGGGGTTGGAGTAAAGAAGACTATTTTTGAATTTTAAATACGACAAGAGGAGTGAAAAAAGTGGCGGACATTTTATATACTTACAAGAACAGCGTGTATGCAAACATTACAAATAAATGTAATTGCAGATGCACCTTTTGCATACGTTTCCAGAAGGATGGGATAGGAAGCTCAGATACCTTATGGCATCAGCAGAATCCCACAAAGGAGGAGGTTCTCGACGCAATAAGGAATTTTGATTTTACAGGTTTTGATGAACTGGTATTTTGCGGGTACGGAGAACCAACCTGCGCACTGGATATCCTTCTTGCAGCGGCCAAGACAGCCAGGGAAGAGAAGGGACTGAAAACACGTCTTAATACAAACGGACTTGGAAACGAAGAAAACGGAAGGAATATAATTCCTGAGCTTTCCGAGGTTATCGACAGCGTATCTATAAGTCTTAATGCACCGGACAGTGCAAAGTATCAGGAAGTTACAAGACCGCAGTTTGATGACGGCTTTGAAAAGATGATAGATTTTGCAACAAAATGCAGGGACGAAATAAAGGATGTCAAATGGTCTATTGTCGATGTTCTTCCTGAGGAAGATATAGAGAAATGTAAGGAACTGTCTGAGAAGACCGGAGTTCAGCTACGAATTAGACATTTCAGCAAAAATTCACAGTAAAATATATAGTCAGATAAGTGATAAAGAGATTTCTTCATCAGTTATTCTTAGGGCAAAAGCCTGAAGAATACTGGGCGGAGAAGTCTCTTTTTTGTTTTGTGCGCATGGGTAAAAGAAAAACTTATATTCACCTATAAGATTAGTATGCTTTACGCTTCGATGGTCTGGCTGCATAATCTCCTTAACAACAAACGAACAGAAAAACAACAGAAGATAAGCAGTATCGGGAAGGAGGAGATTATGATCAAATTTGAAAACGTTGGAAAAGTATTTACTCAAAAGAAAAATAAAGTAAATGCCCTTCAGGATATAAATCTTGAAATAGAGACCGGCGATATATTCGGACTCATTGGATTTTCGGGAGCAGGAAAAAGTACACTTCTAAGAACAATAAATGCTCTTGAAAAACCAACATCCGGAAAAATAACAGTAGACGGCGATGACATCTATAGTTTAAGTCCTAAGGAACTAAGAGCAAAAAGAAAAACTATAGGGATGATTTTTCAACAGTTCAATATTCTTGAGACCAAAACAGTTTGGGAAAACATCGCACTTCCATTAAAACTCAATCACACACCGAAAAAGGAAATCGAAGAGAGAGTTGATCAGATGCTTAAGTTCGTAGAACTGGAAGATAAGAGGGATGAATATCCCGGAAAACTTTCCGGAGGACAAAAGCAGAGAATAGGAATTGCAAGAGCACTTGCAACAAGGCCAAGCATTCTTCTAAGCGATGAAGCCACAAGTGCACTTGATCCCAAAACAACAGATTCGATCCTGGCTCTTCTAAAGAAGATAAACAGAGAACTGGGTGTCACAATCGTAATTGTTACTCATGAAATGAATGTTATTTCCAGCATATGCAATCATGTGGCGGTTATGGAAGCGGGAAGAATTGTTGAACAGGGGAATGTAATAGATATTTTCAGTGAACCCAAGGCAGATATTACAAAGAACTTTGTAAAGACAGTGATCCAGGATGAGGTTCCGGAAAAGCTTCTTCAAAGTATTTATGAGGATACAAGAAATTATAAGCTCCTGAGACTTAAGTTCCAAAGCTCAGACAGTACAGAGTCAGTACTCGCACAGGTAAATAAAAAATTTGATATCGAAACCAATATTCTATTTGCAAATATTAGCGAGATACAGGAACAGATATTAGGAATACATATAGTTCAGATTATCGGTTCGGACATTGAAATCAAAAAAGCCGAGCAATATTTCACCCTACATGGTGTAGGTTACAAAGAACTTGAAGAATACAAAGAAGAACTGAAGGAGGTGGTATAAATGGCACAAATAGAAAACTTTCTCGGAATACCGATGGAGAAAATATTCACTTCAATTGAAGAAACTCTCTATATGGTAAGCATATCACTCATAATCGGAGCCGTTTTAGCCTTCATCATCGGAATAGCACTTGTATTTACAAAGAAGGGCGGGTTGTATGAAAACAAGGTGATATACACAGTCATAAACGTGATCATCAATGTAATTCGAAGTACACCTTTCGTGGTACTCCTGATTGCAGTGATGCCGCTCACAAAAGCGATAATCGGAACAAGAATCGGACCAACTGCAGCAATAGTACCGCTTACGATTTATATTGTTCCGTTCCTGGCAAGGCTGATAGAAAATTCGCTTCTTGATACGGGAAAAGGAATTTACGAAGCGGCAAAATCGATGGGAGCTACACCGTTTCAGTTAATTTTTTACTTCATACTTCCTGAGGCAAAAGGTTCCCTCATTCTCAGTATTACAACAGGAATCGTCGGACTGATAGGATCCAGTGCTATGGCAGGATATATCGGAGGAGGCGGAATAGGAAGTCTCGTACTTAATTATGGATACAACAGATTCAATTTTGAGCTGATGTACACCCTCGTAGTATTTTTGATAATCGTAACCCAGTTTATACAGAGCCTTGGAAGCAATCTTTCAGTCAAGGCAAGAACAAATTAACAGTTGAAGCTAAGCATAAAAAAGTGTGCTTGCAATATAAATGAAAAACGGAGGAGAAAAACATGAAAAAATTAACAGTGGTAAAGAAGATTACAGCAACAGCAGTTTTAGCAGGATTACTTGCAGGTTCACTTACAGGATGCGGAACAAATGCGAAAGCAAGCGCAGCGCAGTCGGATAAAAAAGAAATTACCTATGCAAAGGGTGTAGGCCCTTATACAGAGCTTTTTGAAGAGGCGATAATTCCTATTCTGGAGAAGAAGGGGTATACCTTCAAAGTATCAGAACTTGATCTTAATCAGGCAGACGCAGCAATCACCGCAGGTGACGTAGACGTATCAGTAGAACAGCACTCGGCATTTTTAAAAGCATACAATGAACAGTCAGGAGGAAATCTCGTAGCATTGTCAAAGATTCCAACGGTACCGGCATCTGTTTTCTCAGAAAAACATGCATCGGTCGATGAAATCGGCGAGGGTCAGGTAATCGCAATTCCGCAGGATGCGGGAAACCAGGCAAGAGCATTCGTAATGCTTCAGGATCTCGGTTGGATAACACTTAAAGAAGGAACTGATTTTGCAACAGCTTCCGCAGAGGATGTTGAGGAGAACAAGTACAATCTTGAGTTCTATGAACTTCAGACAACCTACATCGCAACAAGCCTTTCGGATTTTGACTTCGGTGTTATTACAGGAAGTATTGTTTACAACGCAGGAATTGATCCTTCCACAGCACTTTTCAATGAGAATCTTTCAGAGGATTTCTGGCTCCAGGTTGTAGTAAATGCTGATAATGCAGATGCACAGTGGGCAAAAGATATTGTGGATGCATATCAGTCAGAAGAGTTCCTTACATGGATTGGTGAGAACAACGGACCTAAGTACAATGAGCTTTGGTCAATCCCTTCCTACAACTAAGATGGCGAAAATTTCAGACAGAATGGAGACCGGATAATATGGATGCTATAGAGAAAAAAATAATAGACATAATCGATTCGCACAGAGATGAAATAATCGAATTTGCAAGAGATATTTATGATCATGCGGAGCTTGGATACAAGGAGTTCAGGACAGCAGAAAAGTTTGCGGATTTTACAAAAAAACTTGGACTGGAGGTTACTGAGGGGCATGCAGTAACAGGTGTGAAGGCATATCTTAATCAGGACAAAAAGGACAATGTAAGCCTTGCTCTTATCGGAGAACTTGATGCTCTTAGAATTACAAATCATCCTCATTTTAACAAGGAGAGTCAGGGAGCACATTGCTGCGGACATCATGCTCAGCTTACAGGAATCCTGGGAGCGGCAATTGCTCTTTCCGACAAAGAGATAGCACAGTCGCTCGACGGACAGGTTGTATTCTTTGCGGTACCTGCAGAGGAATACGGCGAGGTAGAGTTCAAGAACAAGTTGAAGGATGAAGGAAAGATCAAATACGGCGGAGGAAAATGTGAACTTATTCGGATTGGTGCATTTGACGATGTCGATCTTTCGATAGCTCATCACAGCTCAAACGGAGATAAGATCAGCTTTAGCAGCAGAACCAATAATGGCTTTGTAAGTAAGGTAATAAAGGTTCATGGAAAAGCTTCTCATGCTGCCGCTGCTCCAGAGCTTGGAGTGAATGCTCTTAATGCTGCTTCACTAGGACTTGCAGCACTTGGTTATCACAGAGAGACCTTCAAGGATACAGATCATGTAAGGATACATCCGATTATGACAAAGGGTGGAGATCTCGTAAATGTAATCCCCGATGAGGTTGTTATAGAGACTCTTGTCAGAGCAGGAAACAACGAAGCCATAATTGATGCATCAAACAAAACTGACAGAGCGTTTTTTGCAGGCGGAGCGGCGCTTGGAGCAACTGTTGAGATTGAGACGATGCCGGGATACCTGCCGACGCTGCCGGTGGTTCCGGAGGAAGATCTTGTTGAGGCAGCAAAAATAGCAGCCGGCGATAAGTATAACGTGGAAGTGGCAGATGATAAAGGAGAGTTCAGCGGTGGCTCCACGGACGTTGGAGATCTTCAGCATATCCAACCGGTTTATACATTTAATACAGGTGGTATAGAAGGAAAATTCCATGGCGCTGACTTTGAAGTAGTGGACGAAGAACTGGCGTATATCGAGACAGCAAAAGTGTTTGCTCTGGGGGCATATAGGTTCCTTAGAGACAATGCCAAAACCGCGAAGAAGATAGTTGATGAATATGAGCCTAAGCTAACCAAAGAGAAATACGTAGAGCTCTTGGATTCCTTTATAAAAACAGAGATTAAGGAGTATAACTGATAGTTATCATGGCAATAAGTAAAGTTTATTTCTGCCGATAATTATTACTTCATTTTACAAAGATGAGTGCCGTGTTATTATCCTTATATCAACAAACGACACATAAAAACGAAAGAAAAAAATATATTAAAAACGGAGGAGAAATATCATGGCATACATTAACCAGAGCGCACTTGATCTTATTGGGGGAACACCAATCTTACAGCTTAACGGCTATAGCAAAAAGGCAGGAGTTACAGATGCAACACTTCTTGCAAAACTTGAATATCTCAATCCTGCAGGATCCGTAAAGGACAGAGTAGCACTTAGTATGATAGAGGATGCTGAAAAGAGCGGAAAGCTTAAACCCGGCGCAACAATCATCGAGCCTACATCAGGTAACACAGGAATCGGTCTTGCAGCAGTTGCAGCTGCAAAGGGCTACAGAGCAATACTTACACTTCCTGATACCATGAGTGTTGAGAGAAGAAATCTTCTTAAGGCATACGGCGCAGAGATCGTTCTTACAGAGGGCGCCAAGGGAATGAAGGGAGCAATTGCCAAGGCAGAAGAACTTGAGAAAGAAATTGACGGAGCAATTATCCTCGGGCAGTTCGTAAATCCCGCTAACCCTGCTATCCATAAGGCTACTACAGGTCCTGAGATCTGGAAGCAGACAGACGGCAAGGTTGATATCTTTGTTGCAGGTGTAGGTACAGGCGGAACCATCACAGGTGTTGGTGAATACCTCAAGGAACAGAATCCTGATGTTAAGGTTGTTGCAGTTGAGCCCGCTACAAGCCCTGTTCTTACTAAGGGCGAAGCAGGACCTCACAAGATTCAGGGAATCGGAGCAGGCTTCGTTCCGGAAACCCTTAACACAAAGGTTTACGATGAAGTTCTTGCTATCGAGAATGAAGATGCTTTCGCAGAGGGTAAAAGATTTGCGGTTTCAGAGGGAATTCTTGTAGGTATCTCATCAGGTGCAGCACTTAAGGCAGCAACAATTCTTGCAGCAAGACCTGAGAACAAGGGTAAGAACATAGTAGTTCTTCTTCCCGATTCAGGTGACAGGTACCTTTCAACACCGCTTTTTGCAGATTGATAAAAACAGAGTAGAGACAATTTATACATATCCAGCCAATATGTAGATAAGAATAGTACGTGTGAAAATCATTTGTTCACAGTACGCAAATTATGATATTCCGGTTCCAAATCTCCTTCCGGAAAAAAGAATTGCTCCGAAGCTCATCCGCTTCCGGAGCACTTTCTATATTCAATATATGTATATTAAACATAAAAGTTTATTATTCAAAAGCCTTCCCCCTTTTAGGGGGGAAGGTGGCACGAAGTGCCGGATGAGGGTAAATATGACAACATACAACTTTGACGAAATTATCGATCGAAAAAACACTTCCTCTCTCAAATACGATTTCGGTCCCGAAAGAAAAAAGAGAGACGATCTGCTTCCACTATGGGTTGCAGACATGGATTTTAAGCTTCCGGATGAAGTGATTGAGGACATAGAAGAAAGAGTAAGGCATGGTATTTTTGGCTATACAGATCCCAAAGATGATTACAAAACTGCAATAAGAACCTGGTATCTTAAGAGGCATGGTTTTGAAATAAAGGACAACTGGAATGTTATAACTCCCGGAGTCGTATATGCCATTGCAACAGCAATCAGAGCACTTACGGATAAAGGCGATGCCATCCTGATACAGCAGCCTGTCTATTATCCCTTTGCTGAGACGGTTAAACAAAACGGCAGAAAATTGGTAAACAACCAGCTTGTTTATAAGAATGGACACTACGAAATTGATTTTGATGATTTTGAAAAGAAGATAATTTCAGAGAATGTTAAGCTGTTTCTTCTTTGCAGTCCGCATAATCCGGTGGGCAGAGTATGGACAAAAGACGAACTTACGAGAATTGCTGATATTTGTAAAAAACATGATGTATATGTTTTTGCTGATGAAATTCATTCTGATTTTGTTTACAAGGGATATAAGCATACGCCTTATATTTCACTCGGAGAAGAGTATACCGGAAAGCTTATTGTGGGCACCTCTCCAAGTAAGACCTTCAACATTGCAGGTCTTCAGATTGCCAATATTATTATCCCGAATGAGGAAACAAGAAGAGCATTTATATTTGAGAACGAGGCAGCAGGCTATAGTCAGTGCAATGCGGTTGGACTGACAGCAACCATTTCAGTATATACCAAGGGCGAGAAATGGCTTGATGAGTTAATTGAATATCTCGAGGGGAATGTTTCTTATGTCAGGGACTTTTTGAAAGAAAAGCTTCCTCAAATACATCTTATAGAACCTGAGGGGACGTATCTCATATGGCTCGATTTCAGCGAATTTACTGATAATCATAAGGAACTTGAAAAACTGATAGTTGATGAAGCACATCTGTGGCTTGATCCCGGAATCATTTTCGGAAGAGAGACAGCGCTATTTGAGAGAATAAATGTTGCCTGTCCCAGGAAGATACTTGGGCAGGCAATGACTCAGCTATATGAAGGGGTAAGAAATCATGATAGCAGTCTATAAGCTTTATGAAATTGTGCAGGATATTATGGCAATGTAATATCTTCTTAAATAAAAATATCTTGGATGGACAGGTGAGGAGAAAAATATGGCAAAGGCGGATGTGGAAAAAGATTTGTTGGAAGACGTATGGAAAAGTATAAGAAATCAGGTTGAAAACCTGAAGTACGGAACTGTAACTATAACTGTACATGATGGCAAGATCACACAGATAGAAACCAGTTCAAAAGAAAGATTCTGATTTTGAAGGGAGTGATTAGTATGGATTGCAGTGGTTGCAACAAGTGTACAGATGTAAATTGCAGCATAGAGACAAAGTGTCAGCAACTGGACAGAAATCTTCTGGATAAGTGGGGAGCTATCAGCTATCCAATATATCAGACAGCTACTTTTGCACACCCGGGACTTGGAGATACAACGGGCTATGATTATACCAGAATGCAGAATCCGACAAGAAAGCAATTGGAATCTATAGTTGCTTACCTTGAAAACGGAAAGGATGCCATTGCATTTGCCAGCGGAATGGCAGCAATTGCTACTGTAATGGAGCTTTTTAGCCCCGGGGATCACTTCATTATAGATGAAGATCTTTATGGTGGGAGCATCAGACTTTTTAATGAGATAAGCAAAAAGAACGGTCTTGAGTATACAGCGGTTAGCCTTAGCAGTGAGGATATAACACCTTATATAAAGGAAAACACGAAGGCCGTTTATCTTGAGACACCCACAAATCCTATGATGAATGTAACTGATATAGAAGAACTCTCTAAAATAACTAAAGAAAAGGGACTATTACTTATAGTGGATAACACTTTTTTGTCACCTTATTTTCAGAATCCTCTTAACCTCGGAGCTGATATTGTTCTTCATTCCGGAACGAAGTTCCTTGGAGGACATCATGACACTATAGGAGGGTTCGTGGTTGTTAAGGATGAAGAGTTGGATGAGAGATTAAGATTTATCTACAAGACAACAGGTGCAGGACTTTCACCCTTTGATAGCTGGCTCATTCTTCGTGGAATCAGAACTCTTGCGGTAAGACTCGACAGAGCACAGGAAAATGCGCTGGCACTTGCAAAATATCTAAAGACTAACAAGCACGTGACAAAGGTAATCTATCCGGGACTCACTGAGCACCCGGGGTATGAGATTATGAAAAAGCAGGCCAGAGGTTTTGGTGCTATGTTGACATTTGAGGTGGACTCTGCTGAGTTTGCGCATTCGATTTTAAATAATGTTCAGCTTATTTATTTTGCTGAGAGTCTTGGAGGTACAGAGACGCTTATTACCTATCCGATTACTCAGACACATGCAGATGTACCAAGGGATCTTCTTGAAAAGAATGGAATCAATGACAGGGTATTAAGGCTTTCTGTAGGAATTGAAGGCATTGCAGATCTAATCTGTGAGTTTAATCGAGTGTTTGCGATTGCAGAAAAAGAGAACCCAAAATAATTAAATTTACTACTTGTTTTATTCTTCCATGGATAATAAAATTTTTAGAGAAAAATTTTAGGAATGGGAGAGTAACATGGCACAGAGAACAGATATTCACAAGGTACTAATAATCGGCTCCGGCCCTATCGTTATCGGACAGGCTTGCGAATTTGACTATTCGGGAACTCAGGCCTGCAAGGCACTTAGGAGTCTTGGCTATGAAATCGTCCTGGTTAATTCCAATCCGGCTACGATCATGACTGATCCGGAGATGGCTGACAGGACTTATATTGAACCCTTAAATGTTGAGCGCGTTGCCGCTGTAATTGAAAAAGAAAGACCGGATGCCCTTTTGCCCAATTTGGGAGGACAATCTGGTCTTAATTTGTGTTCGGAGCTTTATAAGGCAGGTGTTCTTGATAAGTACAATGTCAAGGTTATTGGCGTTCAGGTCGATGCCATTGAGCGCGGCGAGGACAGAACAGAGTTCAAGAAAACCATGGATATGCTTGGAATCGAGATGGCAAGGTCAAAGGCCTGCTACAGCATAGAAGAGGCGCTGGCTGAAGCTGACGAGCTGGGATATCCTGTTGTTCTAAGGCCCGCTTACACCATGGGCGGAGCAGGCGGCGGCCTTGTTTACAATAAGGAAGAACTTCAGACAGTCTGTGCCAGAGGTCTTGCTGCATCCATCATCCATCAGGTTCTTGTTGAGGAGTCAATCCTTGGATGGGAAGAGCTTGAGCTTGAGGTTGTAAGAGATAAGGACAACAACATGATCACCGTATGCTTTATTGAAAACGTTGATCCTGTCGGTGTCCATACGGGAGATTCCTTCTGTACTGCGCCTATGCTCACTATAGATGAAAAGCTTCAGGAGGAGCTGCAGCGCCAGGCCTATAAGATTGTAGAGCACATCGGAGTTATCGGTGGTACGAACGTACAGTTCGCTCACGATCCGAAGACCGGAAGAATTGTTGTAATTGAGATCAACCCCAGAACTTCAAGATCTTCTGCACTTGCAAGTAAGGCGACCGGTTTCCCGATTGCCCTTGTATCAGCAAAGCTTGCAACCGGTTTAACACTTGCTGAGCTCCCTGATTCCAAGTTCGGAACTCTCGATAAGTATGTGCCGAACGGTGATTACGTTGTTGTTAAGTTCGCGCGCTGGGCATTCGAGAAATTCCGCGGCGTAGAGGATAAGCTCGGAACACAGATGAGAGCTGTGGGCGAAGTAATGTCCATCGGTAAGAATTTCAAGGAGGCTTTCCAGAAGGCAATAAGATCTCTTGAAAAGGGCAGATACGGCCTTGGAAATGTGAAAAAGTATGAGGATATGGATAAGGAAGAGCTCCTGCATCTTCTTAAGGACGCTTCTTCCGAGAGATATTTCCTTATATACGAAGCCTTCAAAAAGGGCGTAACTGTCGATGAGATTTTTGATATAACCAAGGTTAAGCACTATTTCCTTAACGAGATAAAAGAGCTTGTGGATGAAGAGAATGCTATCGTATCTGAGTTTGCAGGAAAAGTGCCTACGAAGGAAGTACTCATAAAGGCCAAGGAGGACGGATTTGCAGACCGCTACCTCTCAGGACTTCTTGGAGTTTCAGAGGATGATATCAGAAAAACAAGAGAGGAGATAGGTCTTCTTGAGAGTTGGGACGGCGTTCACGTTTATGGTACCGATGGCGCAGCTTACTACTACTCAACCTACAAGACTGATGCGCAGCTCGAGAATTCCAAGGATATGTCTTCTACCAATAAGAAGATTATGATCCTCGGCGGCGGTCCCAACAGAATCGGACAGGGTATCGAGTTCGACTACTGCTGCGTACATGCTGCTCTCGCCCTGAAGAAACTGGGCTTTGAGACAATCATCGTAAACTGCAACCCTGAGACAGTATCAACAGACTATGACACTTCGGACACACTTTACTTTGAGCCCCTTACTCTTGAGGATGTCCTTCAGATTTATAAAAAGGAAAAGCCGGTTGGAGTTATAGCACAGTTCGGTGGTCAGACACCTCTTAACCTCGCAGCCAAGCTCAAGGAAGAGGGCGTAAATATCCTTGGCACAACACCAGAAGTAATAGACCTTGCTGAGGACAGAGACCAGTTCCGCATGATGATGGAAAAGCTGGAAATACCCATGGCAGAGTCCGGAATGGCTTCTAATGTTGAAGAGGCAAAGGAGATTGCTGCTAGAATCGGCTATCCCGTAATGGTTCGTCCTTCCTTCGTACTTGGCGGAAGAGGAATGGAAATTGTTCGCGACGAGGAGAGCATGGAAGGCTACATGAGGGCAGCAGTTGGTGTAACACCCGACAGACCTATCCTTATAGACAGATTCCTTCACAACGCGCTGGAGTGCGAGGCTGATGCCATAAGCGATGGCGAGAAGGCCTTCGTCCCTGCGGTTATGGAGCACATCGAGCTTGCGGGCATTCACTCAGGTGATTCCGCATGTATCGTTCCTTCCAAGCACATCTCTGAGAAGCACCTTAAGACAATTGAGGAATATACAAGGAAAATTGCGGTAGAGATGAATGTCGTTGGCCTTATGAACATGCAGTATGCTATTGAGGATGACACTGTTTATGTACTTGAAGCCAATCCCCGCGCATCCCGCACAGTGCCGCTTGTATCCAAGGTTTGCGGAATAAAAATGGTTCCTGTGGCAACTGATATTATTACGGCCGAGCTCACAGGAAGACCTTCACCTGTGCAGGCACTCATTGATGCAAAGAAAAATACAGAACCCGAATACTACGGAGTAAAAGAGGCTGTATTCCCCTTCAACATGTTCCCGGAGGTTGACCCTGTACTTGGACCTGAGATGCGCTCTACAGGTGAGGTACTCGGACTTGCCAAAACTCCCGGCGAAGCTTTCTTCAAGGCAGAGGAAGCAGCAAATGCAGCACTTCCCCTTGAAGGCGCAGTTCTCATATCTCTTAACGAGGAAGATAAGCCTGCAGCCGCTGAGCTTGCCAAGGCATTTTCCGAGGAGGGCTTTAAGATCTACGCAACCGGCAAGACCTTTGAGAACATCGTGGAGTCAGGCACGGAAGCTACTAAGATCCTCAAGAACTATGAGGGCGGAAGACCTAATGTTGAGGACCTTATCAAAAACGGCGATGTGCAGCTTGTGATCAACACCCCTATCGGAAAGGGTGCAAAATATGATGATGCATATCTTCGCCGCGCAGCCATAAAGGCACGCCTTCCCTACATCACAACTGTGGCAGCAGCAAAGGCAGCAGCTCAGGGTATTAAGGAAGTTAAGAAGGGCGGATGTGGTAACATCAAATCACTTCAGGAGTACCATAATACGGACAAATAAAAAGATTAAAAGACAGGGTAAAAGATTTTATTATAACCAGCCATAAGTAAAACTTGATTTTCCGCAGTCGGATGCTGTGCTAGAATGCATCTAACCTTAAAGATAACCGACTGGACAACCGGAGGTTTACAAAACACTTCATTTCATTCGTGAAGTGCGTTGTAAACCTCTTTTTTTGTACCATGGTCATTTCCATGAATCAAAGAAAGAGGTTTATGCACAAAAAACTTAACAGAAACAAAAAGGAGGATAGGAGTTTATGAAAAAAAAGATGATTAGCAGACTGATGGCAACAGCGGTTATGGCAGCAGTAACATTGGGGACTTTGGCTGGTTGCGGAAGTGCTCAGGCAAAGGATAAAGGGAAAAGAACGGTTGTATTCCAGACCGCGGATTCTTATGCACCAACTGCATATTTGGATGATGAAGGAAATCCCGCCGGCTATGAGGTTGAGGTGATAAAGGCTGTAGCAGAATTGCTTCCTCAATACGATTTCGTCATTGAAGCGGTTCCAAATGACAGTCTGGACAACAATTTACTTAGCGGAAAGGCTGATGTATTGGGATTCAAGATGACAAAGGATGTATCGGAAACCGAAAACTTCACTGCAGGTAAAGAACAATATGACACAATCGTTGAGAGAATCTTTATCCTGGCTGAGAATGAGGATCTTTATCACGATATTTCAGATTTCGCAGGAAAAACTGTTTACGCTTTCCCAAGTGAAAAGGCAAAGAAGAGCCATATACTTAATATTTACAACGAAGAGCACCCGGACAATCAGGTAAATATCGAATATATTTCAGACCCGGCAACCTGTGTGAATGACCTGGTAACAGGAAAAACAGATGGATTCACAAGATCACAGCCCTCAGTAATTTCCTACAGTGAGAGATTTGGTGTAAAACTGACAACAGCAAAAATAGGTGCGACACATATCGATGGCATTTTTTATAAATACCGTAAGGATGAGGATCCGCAGCTTATAGCAGATATCGATGGAGCTCTTAAGACACTGAAGGAAAACGGAACCATAAATGAAATTCATGAGCGTTTATTCTATGGCACCGATTGGGATTTTGAAGGTGACATAACAGAATGGGTGGCAGAGCATCCGGAGTACTTAAAAGAGAGTGAATACTAATTTATTTCTGGCAGCATAGGTAGGAAAAATGGGAAAACTTTTTGATCCACAACTAATAATTGAATATTTGCCGCAAATTATGAAAGGATTGCCAACAACCCTGTTGATATTTGTTACTGTGATTTTCCTGTCATTTGTGTTTGGAATAATCGGAGCAGCAGTGAAGGTGACCAAGCTTCCCGTTTTGTATCAGTTAAACAGAGTAATAGGTGGATATGTTCTCAATGTCCCTACTGTAGTGCAGTTGTTCCTTATTTATTACGTGTTGCCGGTGGCTATTTATAACATTACCGGAATTAATGCAACCAGATGGGACGCGGTTATTTTTGCCATAGCTACATTTGCATTGGAAAAATCAGTTTCTATGTCAGAAGGGATTGCATCTGCGCTGCTGAGCATAAACAGAGGACAATATGAAGCGGCTTATTCAATCGGACTGACACGAATTCAAACTGTCAGGAACATCATTTTTCCGCAGGCCTTCCGCGTTATGCTTCCGGTTTTTGAAATGATTTCCTGCACCCTGTTTAAGGAAACAACCATGGCATATATGCTTGGAATTTCAGATGTGATGAGCAGGGCAAAATTCATGGGATCAAGGATAGATCATAAGCTGGAAGCGTATATCGGAGCTGCTCTCATTTTTTTACTTATAAATCTTTCATTGATCATATTTTTTAAGTGTTTGGAAAATAAATTTTCGTTTGGAATACGCACCGTAAATTGAAGGAGTGGCCATGGCATTTCACTTTAACTTTAGGACTTTTATCGAGATATTTTTATATGCTGTTCAATACCTTCCGGTGACGCTGATACTTGCTTATGTTCCTTCGATAATTGATTTTGTGTTTGGGACATGGCTTGCATTTGGTGAATACTGCGGACACAAGGGATGCAAGTTTTTGAGAAACTTCATGACGCTGTTTTCAAAATGTATGCCAATGCTCTTATTACTATTTCTGGGATATTTTATTACATACAATTTTTTGGCATGGCTCAGGCAAAATTATAATTTTCCAATCGGCCCAAAGGATATGGACCCTATATGGGTTGCAATATTTGTACTCAGCATGGATGGGATAGGTTACTTTGCACAAACTATGAAGGGGGCGTTGAACTCAATTGGCAAAGATCAATTGGAAGCAGGATATAGTATCGGACTTACCACAAAGCAGACATTTTTAAGAATAGTGTTGCCACAGATCATTATAGAGGCATTTCCCAATCTGAAAATAAATGTCAGAACACGAATTATGTTGTCTGCACTGGTATTCACCATAGCAATTATAGATGTGATGAATGCGGCAACATCCTATGCAGAAAATACAGCATCGTTCATAGAAGCGTATTTGGTCTGCGCAGTAATTTACTGGGGAATATGCACAGGAACATCTAAGCTTTTGAGTTTAATTGAAAAACGAATTGCAATAAAGACAGGAGTATTATCAAGAATTTAAAGGAGCAAACATGGAACAGAGTTTGGAAAAGCAATGTGTAGGCTGTGCTATCAGTTCATATTATACAGTGCTGTCTATTGAAAAATTTTTACCGATTATGCATGCAGGATCAGGCTGCATAAGAAATGGCGGCCCTTTGATGGGAGCGCAGAATGGAAGCCAGCAGGGGGTGGGTTTTTCTGAAGGTCTGATGCCCTCAAGTAATCTGGTGGATGTTGACATTGTTTTTGGCGGAGAAAAGAAGCTGAAAAAGGTCATAGATAAGTCCCTGGAATATTACGATGCGGATGCTTATGTTGTGCTTGCAGGATGCGTTGCAGCTATCATAGGTGATGATCTTGAGGAGATTGAACGAAGCTATGAGGACGCAGAAAAGCCTGTGCTTGTGACGGAGGTTGCCGGTTTTAAAGGAAATAACATTTTTGGTCATGAGCAGGTTGTAAAAAAGATTATTGATTCTCTTTGCGTAAAGTCAGACAAAATCAATCCCAAGCAGGTGAATGTATGGGGGATTATTCCATACTACGATCCTTTTTGGGCGGGAACCTACGACGCTATAGAAAAAATGCTTACTGAGCTTGGTTTTGAGCCAAACATCATATACGGAAAGGGAAGAGGAATCAAAAACATAAGGAAAATACCGGAGGCAGCGTTTAATCTGGTTCTTTCACCCTGGTGGGAGCTTAACATCGCAAAGCATCTTAAAACAAAATTCGGTACGCCAATTTTCCATTACCCGGTTCTTCCTATCGGTCCTACTGAAACGACAAAGTTTTTACGTGCATTAAAAGAGTATGCGAATCTCGATGAATCACTGATAGAGGACTATATAAAGAAAAATGAGGACAAGTACTATTACTACATTGAAAAGGGGATAAGTCTTCTCTGTGATGCAAAGGTGCTTCCGAAGCGATTTTTAACTATTGCGAACAGCACGTATGCATTAAGCAGTGCAAAATATCTCATAAATGATCTGGGGCTTATTCCGGAGAAACAGTACTTAAGTGATGATGTGCCTGCAAAGTATCAGCAGCTCATAATTGATGAATATCAGAATTTTGATGGCGGAATAACGGCAGAAGTAGAGTTCCAGGCTGATGTGGGTAAGGCACTGGATGATGTAAGAAAATTGCGCGAAGAACATGAAAGGGTAAATCCTCCTGTTTTGTTTGGAAGCTTATGGAATGATGTTGAGGCCAGAAGATGGAAGACAGATTCAATTCATATTTCTGCACCTGTTGGAAATGTGGTCATTTTGAATAAGACATATTTTGGATATAGTGGAGGTCTTACATTTTTCGAGGACTACTATAGCGTTATTGCGAAAAGATTTGGTGATGAACTGTAAGGAGGATGTATGAATTTAAATATATTGGAAGCGGCAAACAGAGAGACGAGATTGGGCTCGACAGTTGTCTATGAGGGAACGGTACCAAATCTTTTGAGAGGGGGATGCCAGGGATGCAGCGGAAGGAAAAGGTGTTTTAGTACGGCAGCTTCCTGTTCGCACTATACTGCCACACATGAGCTGGCAGTTGTAAAAAACTGTGTGGTTGTAGATCACGGTCCTGTGGGGTGTTCTGCAGGAATAATCAGATGGTCGCTTAATTACAGATCAGCGACTAGACCCAATAATGAGCCCTTTGATGATTTGAGGGTTATTTCCACAAATCTTAAGGAATCAGATACAGTATTCGGCGCAATTAACAAATTATATGACACTGTTCGTAAAGCTTATAAGAGACATAAGCCGGACATTATTTTTATCACTTCAACTTGCATGTCAAGCACCATTGGAGAGGATTTTGAAAGTGCTGTGGAAGTACTTAAGGATGAGATACCGGTACCTATTGTTTTCGTTGGATGTGCAGGAGCAAAATCAAAACTTTGGGCTACAGGATTCGATTCAGAGCAGCATGCTCTTTTCAATGCACTTGTTAAGCCGCCCAAGGAAAAGAGAAATACCGTTAATTTCATCGACTTTTTGCATCCCGGAGCCCCATACATAAGATTTTTGCTGGATAAACTGGGGTTGGAGCCGCTATATGTAAACGCCTTTGCAACGGTTGAGGATTTTGCTCATCTTTCAGAATCTGTCTGCACAACAAGCATATGTTATAATCTGGCCTCTTACATGGGAACTGCATTGGAAGAGGTGTACGGAGTTCCGCTTATAAAGGATGAATATGGTGCAGGAATTCAGGGGTTTGATAACTGGTACAGAGCCATAGCAAGGACTGTTGGCAAAGAGGATATAGCGGAGGCCTATATAAAAGAGCAGAAGGAAAAGTATCTGCCCAAACTGGAAAAGTACAAAAAAATTCTTAAGGGTAAAAAGGCAATCGTGGGAATGGGATCAGGATTTGCTTTTGAGACCATAAGAGTACTTAAGGAGCTTGGTATGGAGGTACTTCATGCTTATGCTTACCACTTTGATCCCAAGATAGATAATGGGCAGACAGATTATCTGGACAAGGTAATTGATGACTCAAAGGATACGGCAGTGACAATTGCTGATGCTCAGCACTTTGAGACAATACGCGTAATAAAGGAGTTTGACCCCGATATCGTGGTTATAAGAGTGCATGGTGCCCAGCAGTTTGCAATGCGTTTGGGATACCCCACAGTAACAGCCATGACATTGTTTGGATATGAGGCTGTTTTATCTCTGGCAGAGCGAATGGTTGATGAGATTGGAAATAATAATTTTGCAAGCAAGTTGTCAAAACACACAAGCATGCAGCTTAAGCCCGGTTTTAATTCCGCTTTGAAAGAAGGCTTTATAGAGGAGAAAAAATGAGCATCGTAAACAGTCTTACAGAACTAATAGGAAATACTCCAATGCTTTCTCCGGATAAGTTTCTTACGGGAAAGGAAGCTAAGGGAAAGGTGTTCCTGAAACTTGAATACTTTAATCCGGGTGGAAGCGTTAAGGATCGCATAGCTCTCGGAATGATAGAGGACGCAGAGAAGAAGGGATTACTAAAAAAGGGATCAGTTATTATCGAACCCACCAGTGGTAACACAGGAATAGGCATATCGCTGGTCGCTGCCTGTAAAGGCTATAAATCCATAATCGTAATGCCTGAAACCATGTCTGTGGAGAGACGCATGCTGATAAGTGCTCATGGTGCACAGATAGTGCTTACACCCGGGGCGCAGGGAATGAAGGGAGCCATTGCAAAAGCTGAAGCGTTAAACAGTATTATTCCCGACAGTCTGATACTTCAGCAGTTCAATAATCCGGCTAATCCTGCTACTCACAGGGAAACGACGGCAAAGGAAATATGGAGAGATCTTGCGGGGGAGGTAGATTATTTTATTGCCGGAGCAGGAACAGGAGGAACAATCAGCGGAGTCGGACAGACTCTGAAGGAACTGAATCCTGATATAAAAATTATAGCTGTTGAACCCTTTGATTCGCCGGTACTTTCAGGAGGAAATCCCGGACCTCACAAAATTCAGGGCATAGGCGCAGGCTTTGTACCACCGGTTTTTGACGACAAAATCGTCGATGAGATATTTAAGGTACGAAATCAGGAAGCAATTGATACTTCAAGGGAACTTGGAAGAACAGAGGGACTTTTGGTAGGAATATCCTCTGGAGCAGCTGCTTTTGCAGCCCTGAATGTTGCCAGAAGACTTGAGAGCGCAAATAAGAACATAGTAGCGCTGCTGCCTGATACCGGAGAACGATATTTATCAACCGAGTTATACAGGTATTGATAAGGAAAGGTGATTGCGACAATGTCATATATAGAAAGACCAAGATCAACCTGTGCTCTTGGAGGTGCACTGGCAACTATCGGGGATCTGCCGGGAGTGGTAGCGATTTCCCATACCCCCTCCGGATGTGCAGGCAACTTAAGTGGAGCCACAGCTTTTGGCTCAGGCAATTCAGGTTCAGGCTATTGCACAGGCGGAAGCGTACCGGTGAGCAACGTAGGTGAGAGCCAGGTAATTTTTGGAGGGGACAAACGCCTAAAGGAAGAAATAGAAAATGCTTTGGATATCATTGATGCAGAGCTGTTTGTGGTTACGACAGGCTGCATGACTGAAATTATTGCAGATGATATTCAGGGAGTTGTGAAAGAATTTCAGGAGAAAAAGCTTCCTGTGACTTATGTCAATACTCCCAGTTTTGAGGCTGACGCCTATAAAGGCTATGATATCGTGATGAATGAGGTGCTCAATCGCGTAATACCGGTAAGCAGCAGGAAGGATAAAAAGCTGGTCAATATTCTGGGGATTGTTCCTCAGTTTGATCCCTTCTACAGAGGTGACCTTGAGGAAATAAAGAGGCTGCTTGAAAAAATCGGACTAAAGGTCAACACATTTTTTACTGCAGATCAGACCTATGCCAATGTAAAATCTGCTTCCAAGGCAGCTTTGAACATAGTTTTTTCCGAAATCAGAGGAATCTCAGTTGCGAAAAAATTCCAGGAGAAGCATGGAACACCATTTATTATAGAGAATCTTCCAATTGGTTCAGAGGCTACTGACCGGTTTTTGAAGAACATCGGGAAGGCACTAAATATAGATCAGAAGCTGATAAATACCGTTATTCGTGAGGAAAATAGCAGATATTACACATTTTTACAGAGAACAACAGACTACCATGGAGACGGAGAGCTGAAATACTATGTGGATATCGCTGCGAATGGCAATCAGGCTATACCCTTTGCGGAATTTATCGAAAGGGAGCTGGGATGGATTTTGGAGAATGTGGTTATTACTGATATTCTCAGCAAAAAGGAAACTGACTTACTAAAAAAACAGTACTCGGCACAAGGACTAAAGGGAAAATTGTTATTTGAAACAAATACCAATGATATTGAGAAGCAGTTTGTCAGATCCACATTGCAGTCGAACGGCAGCTATTTTCAGGATACTCGTACACCGGTTTATCTTCTGGGCAGTACGCTTGATAAAAATTTTGGGCAAAAGGTTGCAGACGGAAGCCTTTTTATCAGCTATCCCGTATTTAACAGGGTTATCGTAAACAAGGGGTATGCAGGATATAACGGTGGGCTGAATCTGTTTGCAGATATTTATGAGAGCCTTGTACCCGGAAGATTGTAGGAGGATTGATAAATGAGTTACTACCAGCAGGAAGAGCAGCCGGTCAGAAATCAGCGTGTTCCAATGAGCGACAGCTTTACAGGCTGCGGAACAGAGTTATTTGACTGTGCTAAAAGCGGATGTATTTTTAAAAGCCAGAGAGGTTTCTGGCAGGCGAATTCATGCCAGATGGCGCTGTCTCTTATGATGGCATCAACTGTTGAAAATGCAGCGATTATCATGCATGCGCCACTTGGCTGTGGAGCACAGCTTACTCAGCTTTTAAACAGTACAACTTCAGGAAAAAACAGTCGCGGACTTTCACCTGCCCCCTTTGTGTGGCTTACCACAAACATGCAGAAAAACGATATCATAGGCGGCGGTGAGAGAAGCTTAAGAGAAACCATACGTTACACGGATAAGGAATTCAGACCGGATATTATTTTCGTGGTTGCAGCCTGCGCACCGGCAATCATAGGTGATGATATAGGTGCAATAATTGAAGAAGAAAAGAACAACATTTCCGCAGATCTGACCGCCATATACTGTCCGGGATTTAAGGCAAAAAATGTCGCGTCTGCCTATGATGCTTTTTATCATTCACTGATTCGCCATATCAGATTTGAGCCGGAGCCATATGTGGATTACAACCCGGATATTTTAAATGACCCCTTCGATGAGTCAGCAAAAATAAACTATGAATATAGGAAGAAGAATACGGTAAATCTTTTTAATGCCACTTCCATAGGAGCAGCGGACGAGGTGGAAATAACAAGACTTCTTAATGCTTTAAATATAAATGTTCGCATTTATGCAGAGTATTCCAACCGGGATAAATTCAGAATGGTATCGGAAGCAGCACTTAATGTGAGCATGTGCAATGTACATGATGACTATATTCTGAAATATCTGGAAGAAAAATATGGGATACCCTATGTTATCCAGGGAATGCCACTTGGGAGGAAGGCTACCAGAGAATGGCTAAAGAAAATTGCATCATTTTTCGGAAGGGAAGAGGAAGCAGAAAAGCTCTGTGATTACGAGGAACAAAGACTGGACAGGGAGCTTGAGAGCATACTTCCAAAGCTGAAGGATAAGAAGGTTATGATCGGCGGCGGTGTTGTTCGTGTGGCGGAGGAGGCAAGACTTCTTAGCAGCCTTGGAATGAAGGTTTTGTCAATAAGACCTCATCATTATGAAAATATCGCGGAGCCTGTTTTTATAAGCCTTAATGAGGAAGTTCCGATGGTACCTGTAGCGGTAAGTAATCAGCTATTTGAGCTTATCAATCAGGTAAAAAAATACAAACCGGATATAGTTGTAGAACATCCCGGAAAACCGGGCTGGCTGTCAAGGGCAGGTGTACCTTCGGTATGTTTGTACAGTCCAAAGAGATCATTTTTCGGGTATCTTGGAGAGTTTACATTCGCAAGAAGAATAGCACTGCAACTTGAAAATAATAACTATGAAAAAAGAATTTCTAAATATGTGAAGCTACCATATAAAAAATCCTGGTATGAAAAAGACCCTTACAGTTATGTAAAGGTATGATATGAGAAAAGCTGTAATCCCTGAACAATTCAAGGGATACAGCTTTTTTTATTTAACGTATTAAAGCAATAAAGAATAAAACCTTGGCAGCATAAAAGAATTCTTTATAACCAGCCATAAGTAATACTTGTTTTTCCTCAGTTTCATGCTGTGATAGAATTCACCTAACTTAAAAAGACGCACAGTACAAGGGTTTCCAAAGAGGCCAGGAGAAAAATGACGATCACGGCAGAGTTTTTTAAAGGATATGAAAACACAAACGATCCGGAAATGGATTTTAGAAGAAGAGAAAGAGAAAAGGTCAACTTCTATAAATCAGGAAAGATCAGAGCGGTGTATCTGAATGAGCAGACAGATATTGAAACTGATTACGGAAGGATACCTGCAGAGTTCATAACCTTTTACGAAGACGGAAGCATAAAGAGGATTTTTCCAAGGTACGGAAAAATCGGAGCCTTCTGGTCAGAGAAAAACGAAGCCGAGATTACTGAGTATTTGGACCTGAAGGTGGGAAAAACAATCTACAGATCAAGACCACAGTGCCTGTACTTTTACCCTGATGGAAAGCTGAAAAGCATAACCATCTACAACAGCGACACACTGATAATAAGAACAAAGTACGGAGACATCAAAACAAACATAGGAGTTTCCTTTTACAGATCAGGAAAGATCAGAAGCATCGAACCCGCATTTAAGACGGAGATTGAATATAAAGGGAAAAAGATAAGACCCTTCAATTTTTTCGCAGACGGCATGCATGCTGACAACAATTCACTGGTCTTTGATGAGGAAGGATACATCTTAAGTTATATCTAGCAACCGGAGTTTTAGCAGACAGGAGTAACACAAATGAACAATAGCACAAATGCATTACTCGAACTTAACGATCCGCTCGAGCACATCTCAAACCAGCATCCCTGCTTCGGCAAGGGACCAAATCTTAATAAAGGGAGAATTCATCTTCCGGTAAGCCCTTCCTGCAATATCCAGTGCGCTTTCTGCAACAGGACAAGAAATAAAGAGGAGAGAAGGCCGGGAGTTACATCAGAGATTCTTACGCCGGTTGAGGCAACGGAAATACTTGATAAAGCTTTGGAGCTTTGCCCGGAGATTACGGTGGCAGGCATTGCGGGACCTGGCGATACACTTGCATCTGATTATGCGATAGAGACCTTTAAGCTCATTAAGGAAAAACATCCGGAACTTATCAACTGCCTTAGCACAAACGGACTACTACTTGAAAAGAGGGCAGAGGAACTTATAGAAGCAGGAGTAAAAACGGTAACGGTAACAGTTAACGCAGTTGACCCTGAGGTTTTAAAGCACATATGCCTCTGGATCGTAAAGGACGGAATTACCTATACCGGAGTAGAGGGAGCAAGAATTCTCATAGATGCTCAGCTTCGCGGAATCAAAAAGATAAAAGAGCTGGGAGCAATGGTTAAGGTGAACACAGTTCTTTGCCCCGGAATAAATGATGATCACATTGAAGAGGTTGCGAAAACCGTATCAGAGCTGGGTGCGGATTATATGAATATAATTCCGCTCATTCCCACACATAAGCTTGCACATTTAAAGGAGCCTGATTGCATGATGCTCCATGAAGCCAGAACCAAGGCAGAAAAGTATATAAGAGTGTTTAAGCACTGCCAGAGGTGCAGAGCGGATGCGGCAGGAATTCCCGGAAAGGTAGAGATAGCCGATCAGCTTTACGATCTTAAGAAGCTGAATGCCAGGAATACATTTTCACATGGATAAGGAGATGGGTATGAAATACAGAATTGCGCTTGCAACCTACAGCGGAGAAAATATCGATCTTCATTTCGGAAGATGCACAACATTCCAGGTGGCTGAGGTTACAGACAATGAATCCTGGGAATATGTGGATGAAATAGATACAGGGCTTGCCTGCGATGGCGGGTGCGGCCACGAAAACATTGAAAAGGTGGCAGACAAATTAAGCTCATGTAAATATGCACTTTCATCAAGGATAGGACCGGGTGCTGCAAGAATTCTTTTAAACAAAGGAATAAAGGCACTTGAGGTAGAAATTGAGATCGATCAGGCAATAGAAAAACTGATGATTTATGACAAAGCTCATAGCTAAAAGCTTAAAAATACAATTAACAAGAATGGAGGAGAGTTTGAAAAAATGGCAGAGTTAAGACAGATTGCAATTTATGGAAAGGGTGGAATCGGAAAGTCCACAACAACACAGAACCTTACAGCAGGACTGGTTGAAAAGGGACAGAAGGTCATGGTAGTTGGCTGTGACCCTAAGGCAGATTCCACAAGACTTTTACTTGGCGGACTTGCACAGAGAACAGTTCTCGACACTCTTAGAGAAGAGGGTGATGATGTAGATCTTAACAGCATCTTAAAAGAAGGCTTTGGCGGCACAAGATGTGTTGAGTCAGGCGGCCCCGAGCCCGGTGTTGGATGTGCAGGACGCGGAATTATCACATCAATAGGTCTTCTTGAGCAGCTTGGCGCTTACACAGAGGATCTGGATTATGTATTTTATGATGTACTCGGCGATGTAGTTTGTGGTGGTTTCGCAATGCCTATCCGTGAAGGAAAAGCGCAGGAAATCTACATTGTAGCAAGTGGTGAGATGATGGCTCTTTATGCTGCCAACAACATCTCCAAGGGTATCGCAAGATACGCTAAAACAGGCGGTGTAAGACTTGGCGGTATCATCTGTAACAGCAGAAATGTAGACAGAGAGCTGGACCTTCTTCGAGCATTTTCTAAGGAGCTTGGAACAAAGCTTATCTACTTCGTACCTCGTGACAACGTGGTTCAGCACGCAGAGATCAATAAGAAGACTGTAATTGAATATAAACCCGAATCAAATCAGGCACAGGAATACAGAAACCTTGCTGAGGCAGTCATGAACAATAAGGACCTTGTTATTCCTACTCCCATGACACAGGAGAAGCTTGAGGAGATCCTTTCAGAGTTTGGACTTATGGCAGATGATTATCAGATTTAATTTTTGGTTACAACAATTTTTCACATACATATTAAACATTCAGGAGGAAGATTATGAAAAAGAGAAAAGTACTTGCGATTTTATTGACAGCGGTTTTGTCACTGCAGTTAGTGGCATGTGGCAGCAGTGGAAGTGATACAGCTAAGGCCAGCGACAGTGCAAAGGCAGAGGATGCAAATACAGAAGAGGCAGGCTCATCTGAAGGCGGTTCTTCAAACCACATTGTAATCGGCTGCAATATTTCAGTATCAGGTGTTAACGATTATCTTGATGAAGATGATAACCTCACAGGCGCTACAGTTGAGCTTATGAGAGCAATCGATGACAAGCTCGAGGATTATGAGTTTGAGTATGTACCCACATCCTTCGATGATGTATTTGTGGGAATCGAGGCTGGAACCTACCAGGGCGGCGAAGCTAACTGCTTCTTAACAAAAGAGAGAATTGAAAAGTATGCGATTCCAAGTGAAAACATTGGTGCAAGCTACATAGGTCTCCTTGTAAAGAAGGAACTGGGCGATCTTACAAGCTTTGAGGATGTTGCCAACAGACAGAAGAGCGAAGGACTTACCTTCTATTCAATGCAGGCAGGTAACGGACTTACATATCCTGTAGAGGTTTACAACGAGGAGCATCCTGACAATCAGATCGAGTTTGAGTACACATCAGAGAATACCAACAGCGAAGTAAATAACTGGATCATCAATGGCAGATATGATGTAGGTCTTGCACTTTATTCAAACTGGCTTACTAACTATGTTGCTGAGGATGGAGCTTATCACGATGCAGTCGATGATCTTGTTTGGATCCCGATTCAGATAGTTGGTGTTTACAACCTTTTCAACAAGGACAAGGTTGACCAGAAGTTCCTTGATGCTTATGACGCAGCACTTAAGGAGCTCAAAGAGGAAGGCAAGGCACAGGAAATCAGCAAACAGTTCTATGGATATGATCCATTTGAAGAGGATATCAAGGACTTAACAGACAAATAAAAAGGGGTTAGAGGTTAATAACTTATGGCTATCAATTTATCAACCGGAGCACCGGTTATACGTGAGCGCAGACTGAATGCGATACTCAGCTATAACGGAACTGCTTCAGATTTAAATGAAAAATCAAAAAATGCAGAATTAAAATGCTCCGGCAGACGCTATGGTCAGTGTAGTGACTGTCAGGAGGGATGTGCACAGTCAATGGCTTCCTTCGTAAAGGGCGGAGCAGTTGTGGCACATGCACCAATTGGCTGCTTTGCGGCAGGCGACAGTGTCAGAGATAATGCAGGACGCGCCGTTACTGCAGCAAGGAAAAGGGGCGAGTTTTCAAATACCGCTATCTGCACCAATATTCAGGAAAAGGATACCGTATACGGCGGAATGGAAAAACTGAGGAAGGCACTAAGAGAAGCCTACAAGAGACAGAATCCGTCAGTAATTTTCATAACGACCTCCTGTGCATCAGGAATCATCGGTGATGATGTGGAGTCAGTTGCTGAAGAGATGGAAGATGAGCTTGGTGTTCCGATAGTTCCCATCGCCTGCGAGGGCTTTAAGTCAAAGGTCTGGTCCACAGGGTTTGACGCAACCTTCCATGGTATTTTGAAGAAAATTGTGAGAGAGCCCAAAGAGCGCAAGAAGGATGTTGTAAATATCTTTAACTTTGAAGGAACAGATACTTTTACACCTCTCCTTGCAAAGCTGGGACTTAAGACCAACTATGTTGTGCCTCTTGCAACCTATGAGGAACTGGCTAGTCTCTCAGAAGCTACCTGCTCAGCGCAGATCTGTGAGACTCTTGCAACCTATATCGCTCATGGTCTTGAGGAAAAATTCGGGGTGCCTGAGGTAAAAGCACCTGCTCCCTACGGCATTAACTGGACAGATGAATGGCTTCACGAAATTGCGAGACTCACAGATAAGACAGATGTTGTTGAGGATGTGATTGCAACAGAGCATGCAAGAATTGCAGAGGAGCTGGAAGAACTTAAGAAGAAATTTGAAGGAAAAACGGTTTACATTCTTGCAGGCGATGCCTACACCTACAATCTCTCAAATCTTGTAAAGGATTTAGGACTTAAGATCGCAGGTGTTACAGCACTTCACCACGATCAGAAGGCAGATTCCGGAGAAATAAACATCTTAGAGAAACTCGTTGAATCAGCCGGAGACATCCAGAACTTTAACGTATGTAACAAGCAGCCCTACGAGGTGGTGAAAATCTTAAAGAAGGTTAAACCCGATTATCTTATCGT
This sequence comes from Butyrivibrio sp. ob235, assembly GCF_900109475.1. Lineage (NCBI taxonomy): Bacteria > Bacillati > Bacillota > Clostridia > Lachnospirales > Lachnospiraceae > Butyrivibrio > Butyrivibrio sp. ob235. The sequence continues at coordinate 88,159 of NZ_FOBE01000005.1, read as the reverse complement.
TAGACATCAGGGACTTACAGTACTCGGTTATAAATTGGGAATACCTACAATATTTGAAGGAGATGCAAACTATTCAATCGGATATGACGGAGTTATACGTCTGGGTAACAGATTATGGGAAGCTAATCTGACCAGAAAGTTCAATGAAAACGTTGCCGCACATTCGGAATTTCCTTACACAGACTGGTGGATGAATGAAGTTGATGATCCCTTCTATTTTGAAAAAGGAGGAAAGTAGTCATGAGTTCAATCATAGAAAAGCCAAGATTCTCCTGCGCTCTTGCAGCGCAGCAGACAGTACTGTCAATTCCCGGAGCAGCACCGATAATACATGCAGGACCGGGTTGCGCATCCAAAGCATCAGGTTTTGCGGGAGTTCAGGCAGGACAGCAGGGTGAAGGCTATGCCGGAAGAACCCATGTATCCTGTACAAATGCAGGCGAAAAGGAAGTTGTATTCGGCGGCGAAAAAAATCTTGAAGAACTTGTTGAAGGTGCACTTAAGGTAGTAAAGGCAGACCTTTTCGTAATTCTTTCAGGATGTACCGCGGGAATCATTGGTGATGACAGTGCAGGTGTTGCCGGAAGATTTTTAAGAAACGGCGATCCGGTTGTGGGGGTAGATACCGCCGGCTTTAGAGGGAATAATTACTTCGGACACGAGGTGGTGGTTAAGGCAATCGTTGATCAGTTCGTTGGAAAAGTTGAGCCTTCTGTAGAAAAGGGACTTGTTAATGTCTTTGCTTCGGTACCTTTTCAAGATGCTTACTGGAGAGGCGACCTTGAATATTTAAAGAACATCCTGGAGAAGCTTGGACTTAAGGTGAACGTGTTATTCGGACCTGCATCGGGTGGGGTAGACGAATGGAAGACTATTCCGAACGCGCAGTTTAACCTGCTTGTTGGTCCCTGGGTAGGTCTTTCGATTGTAAAGCATCTTGAGAAAAAGTATGGCACGCCATTTTTACATTATCAGACACTTCCTGTGGGAGCTCAGGAAACAAGTAAGTTCCTAAGAGCAGTTGGAAAGTTCGCAGGTCTTTCGGAAGACGCTGTGGAGCAGGTTGTTAATAAAGAAGAGAAGAGATTCTACGACTACTTTATTTCCTTTACGGACTTCGTTGCAGAGCAGAGAAATATCCTTCCCTATCAGCTTTACGTAGTAGGAGACAGCTTATATTCATCAGGAGTTACATCTTATCTGACTAACGAACTGGGATTTTTGCCGCAGGGAATCTATATCATTGACGACCCGTCCCAGGAGCGCGAAGAGAAGATTAAGGCAGCATTTGATGAGAGTACTGAGAATGTAAGTGAAATCATTAAGTTCGAGGCCGATGGAGGACTTATCACCAGAGACATTGAAGAGAAGATAGGAAGCAGCAAAAAAGCTATTATTTTCGGAAGCTACTGGGAGAACAATATTGCCAAGAAAACAAATAATTATTTTGTTAACCTTAGTCTCCCGATTGCAACAGAGATAATCACATCATCAAGCTATGTCGGCTACGATGGAGGATTAAGGCTTATCGAAAAGATTTACAGCCTTGCCTTTAACAGAGGAAACTTATCATCAAGAACACACGTGGAGTAAATCTATGCGATTTAAATTAAGCACATTTTTTGAATATTTTGTAAAGCTTTTGCCTTATCTTAAAGTGACCTTTACTTATGCAGGGCTTTCGCTGCTTTTCGGAATATTCTTCGGATTTCTGTTTGCTTTTTTCAAGCTGGGAAAGAGCCGCATATTAAGGGGCATAGCCAATGTATATACGGCGGTTTTCCGCTCGATACCACCGGTTGTACTTTTATTCCTGGTATATTACGGGATACCAATGGTGGCTGAGGCGGTGACGGGCAATAACATGGGAAGAAAAGATCCGATTCTTTTCGTTATCATAACAGTGACACTGCTTGCTACCGCATCCCTTACGGAAATCATGAGAAGTGCATACAAATCGGTTGATAAGGGACAGTATGAGGCCGGAGTAAGCATAGGACTTACAGATATTCAGACCTTTTGCAGGATAATCTTTCCGCAGGCACTTCTGTATGCGCTTCCGAGCCTTGGAAATCTGGTGATCTATCTCATTAAGGAAGGTAGCCTTGGCTTTACGATCGGTCTGGTAGATATTTTCGGAAAAGCAAACACGCTGAATCAGAATACCTACAGTAATCACATTCTGGAGATATACATAGCATTGGCTGCCATGTACTGGGTGGTTGCAATTGCATCCGAAAAGCTTCTTAAATTTGCGGAGCAAAGAGTAAAACGAGAACTGGGGAGAACATAATACATGTCACTTAATACCGAATTTATTTACAATACTTTTTTTCTGGTGCTAAAGGGCGTTCCTGTTACATTTAAAATAGTCGGAGTCGTACTTCTGATATCACTCCTCTTTGGATTTTTGTTTGCTGTCATCAGAACTAACAGCAACGGAATCATATCGAAAATTCTGGGAGTATATGTTTCCTTTGCAAGAGGCACGCCGGTTATGGTGCAGATTTACCTGATCTATACAGCTCTGCCGACGGTGCTGGCACCGTATTTTAAGGAAAAAGGAATTGGTTTTGATGTCTACTCAATCAAGGGGATGACCTATGCATATTTCATTTTTTCCTTCGGAATGATTCCCGTTATGAGTGAGATGTTTCGCGGAGCGCTTGGGGCAATTGATAAGGGACAGCTCGAAGCAGCAAAGGCTATAGGCCTTAGCGTGCTTCAGGGCTACAGAAGAATCATTCTTCCACAGGCAATTGTTAATTCTCTTCCTGTTCTGTGCACCAATATCACCGGACTTGTAAAACTTAGTTCTCTGGCATTCGCGGTTTCGGTTTTTGAAATTATGGGAATTGCGAAAACGGAAGGAGCGAAGTTTACCTGCTATGTTGAGGCTTATCTGATCATTGCTGTTTTATATGTTGCTATCAATCTGGGAATCGAGGTGATCTTTAAGGTTATCGAGAAGAGAATCAGGCTATACCATCCGCTGTAGAACCCGGATCAATAATAAACTTTTAAGAGGTGGAATAAATGCTTAAACTTGAGAATGTACACAAAGCCTTTGGGAAAAATCAAATTCTGAAGGGCGTCGATATTGAAGTAAATAAAGGGGATGTCATAGTAATTCTTGGTCCCAGCGGTTCGGGAAAAACCACCTTGCTGCGAAGTATAAATTTCCTGGAGAAGGCGGACAAGGGAAAGCTTACGCTTGATAACAAGACTATGGATATGCATCACTCATCCAGAAAAGATATATCCTACGTGAGAAAAAATACAGCTTTCGTTTTCCAGAACTATTGTCTTTTTAATAATAAGACGGTTTTGCAGAATGTAACGGAAGGTCTTATAGTTGCCAGAAAGGTTCCGAAGAAGGAGGCTGTGGACATTGCCATAAGTGCACTTAAGAAGGTCGGACTTGAGGATAAGCTTGATCTTTATCCGGCACAGCTCTCAGGAGGAATGCAGCAGCGTGTAGGTATAGCTAGGGCCGTTGCAGTTAATCCCAAGGTTATTCTGTTTGATGAGCCGACTTCAGCCCTTGATCCCGAGCTCGTGGGAGAGGTGCTCTCTATAATTAAAAAGCTCGCAAAGGAAGGAACTACCATGATAGTAGTGACACATGAGATGAGCTTTGCAGAGGACGTGGCAAACAAAGTCATTTTCATGTCCGACGGAGTAGTTGTTGAACAGGGTTCACCCAAGGATATCTTCTACAAGCCCAAGGAGGAGAGAACCAAGCAGTTCCTGAAACGAATCCTCCCTGAGTCCGACTATGTGATATAAAAATATGATAAAGATTATGAATAATAGATGAAGGTGGCTGATAATATAATTCTGCCTTCTCCCTCTGGGAGAAGGTGCCCCGAAGGGGCGGATGAGGGGACTAATCATGGCATACAAAATTGCAGTTGCATCGTCCGACGGCATTTATTCCGATCTGGAATTCGGGATGGCAGATCAGTTCTACATATATGACGTTGATGATAATGCAAGAATAAAGTTTAGTGAAATCAGAGAGTGGAAACCTAAGGAGGATGATACACTAAATGAACTTAGGAATCCCACAGTATATAGCGAATTTTGCGGGAATCAGGGGAACAGATGCGGCAAAGGTTCTGAAGAAAAGGTGAAGCTATTGGAGGATTGCCGATGCATCATATGCACCCATATCGGTCCTAAGATGAGTAAACAATTTACTGTTCGGGGAATTTCTATTTTCGATATAGAGGGTGAATTAGAACCGATAATAAAACGTATAGCTGAATATTATAAGTGATGAAAACTGTAGCAGATTGTAACGACACGATCGCTGCAGTTTTTCTTTTGCAGGGTAGATTGTGGTATAGGATATTTTTATATCCAACTAAAAGTTTTGGATATTTTACATCAAGACCCGGGACAATCATAATAAATTTATGAAATGTAATTAGTCAGTACTCGGCATTTTTTAAAATTATGAGGTGTGAATTATGGCAAACATTCTTGCTTTTGGGGATTCAAATACATGGGGACTTATACCGGGAACAAAGGAGAGATATCCCTGGGGGAAAAGATGGACAAGTATTGTTCAGGACAAACTTGATGACGGAAGAATTATAGAGGATGGCCTTTGCGGAAGGACAACCGTTTTTGACGATCAGCTTCGCCCTTTCAGAAAAGGTGCGGAGATACTTCCTCTCAGTATAGAGAGTAATTATCCGCTGGATGCTGCAATCATCATGCTGGGCACAAATGATTGCAAAACAATTTTTCATGCAAATTCACATATTATAGGAAAGGGACTTGAACTTTGCCTTGATGAGCTTGAAAAATATATAGCACCTGAGAAAATACTGGTGGTCTCTCCGATAAAGCTCGGTGAGGAGGTTTACCTTCCCGGGAAGGATCCTGAATTTGATAAGGCCTCCGTTGCTGTCAGCAAAAATCTTAGACAGGAGTATGAGAAAATTGCAAAAAGGCGCGGCAATCAATTCCTTGCAGCTTCCGATTTTGCAACGCCCAGCTCTGTAGATGACGAGCACATGGATGAGAAGGGGCATGAAAAATTATCCGCAGCTATTATTGAAAAACTCGAAGAAATGCAGATAGCTTAACAAAATTACTATGGCTGGTTATTCTGCATATTCTATTGTAGGTATGGCTGCAAGCAGGAATCTGGTGTACTCATGCGCAGGGCTCTTATAAATGCTCTGCGCATCTGCGATTTCACAGATTTTTCCATCCTTCATCACACATACCCTGTCGGATATGAAGTTGACAACAGACAGATCATGACTGATAAAAAGACAGGAAAGCCCCAGCTCTCTTTTGAGTCTTTTTAATAGATTCAGAATCTGAGCCTGCACGGAAACGTCGAGGGCGGACACTGATTCATCGCATATAAGGAGATCGGGGCTAATAGCTATAGCACGTGCAATACCAATACGCTGTTTCTGACCTCCGGAGAATTCGTGAGGGTATTTGTTTGCGGCACTTTCTTTTAGCTCCACCATGTCAAGGAGTTCCAGAACGCGTTCATCAATTTCCTTATTATCTTTACATACATTCCAGATTCTTAGAGGCTCTGCTATGATGTCTCTTACCTTCATACGGGGATCCAGAGAAGAAGCCGGATCCTGAAAAACCATCTGAATTCTCTTGCGGTAAGGCCTGAATGCATTTTCTGAAAGATCACTTACATTTACCCCATCAAAAATAATCTCGCCTGAATCTGGTCTTATAAGGCGCATGAATAGCCTTGCAAGCGTGCTTTTTCCGCAGCCGGATTCCCCGACCAGTGAAAGGGTTTCTCCCTTAAACATGTCAAGATTAAGATCATTAACAACTATGCGCCTCTTTTTTCCGTCTATAGGAAAGCTTTTGGTAAGGCTTTTGGCAGATAAAATAACCTGTTCATTCATTACTTATTAACTCCCCCTTAATTGCAGTATGACAGCTGACAAAATGTCCTTCCGAAATCTTTGTTTCACTTGGACGTTCAAAAAAGCATTTGCGCTCGTCATCGCTGCACCTTAGGCAAAAATCACATCCGACGGTTTCCTTACCAAATTCAGGGATGTTTCCGGGAATCGTTGTAAGATAATCGGGATTGGAATTTATTCTTGGAATAGAAGAGAGCAGTCCTCTTGTGTATGGATGCATCGGATTTTTAAAAAGCTGAGTTACCTGTGCTCTTTCGAGGATTCTTCCCATATACATTACGTACACTTTATCGCATAACGAGGACACCACACCCATATTGTGTGTGATAACAAGAGCACTCATATTACGTGCGGTGCACATTTCTTTTATGAGCTTCAGAATCTGAGCCTGTATTGTGACATCAAGGGCAGTAGTCGGTTCATCTGCTATAAGAAGATTTGGCTCGCAAATCATAGCCATGGCTATCATGACTCTTTGCCGTAGGCCGCCTGAAAGCTGGTGAGGGTAAGCGGAATATCTGCTTTCAGGATCAGGAATTCCAACCTCTTCAAGTATTTTGACAACTTTGCCCCTGGCATCGGCACGGCTTTTTACCAGCTTATGGATTAGCAGAGCTTCCGCAACCTGATCGCCGATTCGCATCAGGGGATTAAGTGATGTCATGGGTTCCTGGAAAACCATTCCCATCTTTGGACCGCACATCTTCCGCAGCTCTTTTTCATTTAACTTTGTAAGCTCGGTCTCAGTGCCATTGGAATCCTTCCAGAGAATACTTCCTGTTACATGAGCGCTATGCGGGAGAATACCCATAATTGACTTTGCTGTCATGCTTTTTCCGCAGCCGGATTCACCGACAAGCCCTACTATCTGACCTCTTGGAATATCTATATCTATTCCTTTTACAATAGGAATTTCTTTTTTATCTTTTCTTACGGAAACAGTAAGGTTTCGCATTTTTAATAAAATATCATCCATAACTGTTCCTCCTCGGATCAAGAATATCCCTTAGCGCATCCCCGAGAAAATTAAATGAAAGCACAAGCAGCATGACCATGCCCGAAGGAGCAAGTGAAAGCCAGGGCATCAGGAAAAGATACTGTCGTGAATAACCTGTCATGAGTCCCAGAGATACTAAAGGCGGCTGAATTCCGATTCCCAAAAAGCTCAGTGTACTTTCTGCAAGAATCGAGGAGGGGATATTCAGAGTAAAAAGAACAATAAGTGTTGGGATTAGATTCGGGATTATGTGACCGAATATTATGCGAAGTCGTCCTGCTCCGATTCCTACAGATGCTTCTATATATTCGTTTTCATAGATTTCCAGTGCAGCTGTTCTTACAACTCTTGTTATGCCGCCCCATTCGATGAGGACCAGCGCGATTACGACAGAGGAGAGGGAACCGCCAAAAGTATACAGGACAACCATTGAAAGAAGCATACCCGGAATTGAGAGCATAATATCTGCCGAACGCATGATGATAAAATCAGTGGCTCCTTTAAACGAAGCTGCGCATACTCCGGCTATGGTTCCAATAAGAACAGCCAGAGAGGTGGGGATGAGTGCTATGAAAAGAGAAATTCGTGTCCCATAGAATATCCTTGTAAAAACATCGCGGCCCAGCTCATCGGTCCCAAAGAGATGGCCATTCCCCGGTGGCATGAGTCTTCCCGCCAGATCCTGAGCTGTCTCATTGTAGTGAGAAAGGAGAGGTGCCAGCGTGGACAGAATCACCACAATCAGTATTATTGCGCCTGATACCAGCACAGTTTTGTTGTGAATAAGTGATTTTTTCATCCTAACCTCAATTTCGGATTAAGTATCGTACCTATGATATCAGCCAGAATACCTCCAACTGCGATAAGAAAAGCTGTGAACAGAACTGTGCCCTGTAATAGGGGCATATCTCTTGTCTGCAGAGCGGTAAGAGCAAGTTTTCCAAGACCGGATATGCTAAACACACTCTCGGTGATAACAGCACCTGATAACATCTCAGCGAGCTGTAGCGCCATCATTGTTATTACCGGAAGAATTGCATTTTTCAGAGCATGGAATACAACAGCTTTTTTGTATACAAGTCCTTTGGCTCTTGCGGTGTCGATGTAGGTCGCACCCAGCTGCTCCATAAGACTGGAACGCGTCAGTCTGGCAACGCTTCCCGCACTGTTCCAGCCAAGTGCAATAGCAGGCAGGATCAGGGAGACGAAGCTTCCGTCATATACAAGAGGAAGAAGCGATAAACGGAAATAGAACATATATTGTAAAAAAAGAGCCACCATGAATACAGGAACAGATATACCGAGGAGAGCGGTTCCGCGGAACAGGTAATCAAGGAACTTCTCGTTATACATAGCGGAGATAACGCCTGAGACAATTCCTATTGTCCATGCAAAGGCGATGGCCAAAAGCGTCAATCTGACAGTATAGGGAAAAGCCTGCAGGATAAGCGATAGCACAGGCTGCTGCATAGTATAGCTTCGCCCTAAATCACCTCTGAAGACTCCTAAAAGATAGGTTAGGAACTGTTCAGGGAGACTTTTATCAAGCCCCATGTTCTGTGTTAGCCTGTCAATATTGGCCTGGCTGACATGTTCATTTAATAAAACGGACACGGGATCGCCGGGTATGATTCTTAGCATAATGAATATCAGTGCGATTACACCAATAAGGACGATAACCACACCAAGTATTCTTCTGGGAAGTTCCTTCAAAACATAGTCTCCTTATTATTTCATAGTAACTTTATCAAAATAGATATCGTTCCATCCTGCCCAGTGGGGACTGAAACTCTCAATACGGTCACTTACTACAAAAAGATGTTTAAGAGAAAACAGCGGCACAAAGGCGGCATCATCCTGAGAGAGTTTTTTCTCAAGGGCTTCGTATTCCTTTAATCTTTCGTTCTCGTCAACGATGGTTTTTGCAGCAGCAACTCTCTCAATTACGGATTCATCACTGTAATTATTGGAGCGAAGCTTTGTATTGTCCTTACTTCCGAAGAAGGTATAGATGATATTGTCAGGATCATTGAAATCAAGAAGCCAAAGTGCAAAGTATGCTGACATTTCGCCGCTGTTTCTAAGATCAAGGTAGCTTGCATGGTCCATGGTATTTATATTGGCACGAATACCTATGCTGTTCAGGTTCTCAGCTATAGCCTGGATAGTATTCTTTACCGAGTCGTTCGCTGTGGAGTCCAGATATAAATCCATATCAAAACCGTCGGCATAGCCTGTATCCGCAAGAAGCTTTTTAGCAGTCTCGGGATCATACTTAAGCCAGCCCTGATTATTGTCACTGTGACCAATACAGCCTGTTGTAAAAATACCATCCTCAAGCTTTCCATCTCCGTCGTATATGGTATTAAGAATAGATTCACGGTCAATGGCCTGGCAGATGGCTTTTCTTACCTGAACATTTCCTAAGGGTTCGATATTCTCGTTTAACATAAGGAAATTTTGTCCGATTCTGTCAGTTGAGACGATTTTATCCTTGTATGTATCTGTCTTATATGTTGATTTTACAATAGCGGAGTCAAGGTACATGCAATCAAGTACATCAAGATCCCCCTTCTGGAAAGCCAGGTTCATGACCTGAGGTTCCATTATCTTCATTTCAACACGCTTGGCTGAGGGCTCAGGTCCCCAGTATTTCGGATTGTATTCAAAGACCAAGCCGCTGCCTCGATTCCATTCTTTTATAATGTAGGGACCTGATCCTATAGTCTTTTCGGGAACCACACCAAAGTCCTCGCCTGCTTCGGCGACAAGCTTTTCGGAATATATAACTGTGGATGGTGTTGATAAAAGTGCGGTGAAACCAGCAAAAGGAGAGATCAGTTTGATAGAGAAATTTTTCTCATCTTCTATAGTGATGCCCCTAAGAGAATGTTCCTTGCCATCAAGTAAATCCTGGGCGCCATCAATTATTATTGCGCAGTCTGTCTGGGCGCTGTCAGGAAGTGTGAGTATACGTTCAAAGGTAAACTTTACATCATGAGATGTCATCGGAGTACCATCTGAAAAGACAATGTCATCTTTTAATGTGAAATGGTAGGTCAGACCATCTTCCGAAATATCATACTTGTCTACAAGACTGTTCACTATTTCAGTGGAACCGTCATCATTCTTTTTCATGGCAAAAAGTGTGTCAAAGACGTTCATGGGCACAATGTAGTCATTGGTTGTCTTATGAGCGTCCATTGTTACGATTTCAGCATTTAGTGCAAGGTGCAGAGTCTTACCATCACTTCCTGATTTTCCGCAGCCGGATAGAACAAGAATCGCTATAAATAAAAATATCCACATATACTTTTTCTTCATTAAAAAGCCTCCTAAGGGTTATTGATATACTGATAATATTTTATCATCTTCGTGTGAGGCACTTATAAATAGAAAATAATCATATTATTAATTCACTATAAATTTGGGGAGTAAAATTGGTGTTTTTATTACAATTTCATTTTGAAAAGATATATGACAAAATAGTAATGGTATGGTTGGAATTGATAAGGAGAGAACATGAAAAATCCCGGTATTGTTTTGTCCCTTATAGTTGTAACAACTGTGTTATCAATGAACGGATGCTCATTCGCAAGAAAATCTGATACTACCCAGGCTTTTAAATTTGAAAACATGTATTTAATGAAAGTCCCGATGAAGGAGAATTCAGGTGTAGAGGTGATTTCCGGCGGTGATTTTGAAAGCTCTATTACCTTTGATAAAAAGGGGTATGAGCCTTATATCGGAAACTGGCGCATGGATGATTTTATCATTGAAGATGGCTATGAGCCCGCTCACAGTCGCAATATGTGGGTTGGAATTACTGACGAGCAGGAGCTTAGCTTTATAGATAATGAGGAGTACAGCGGTTTTCCGTTTATTCTTTCAACATCAAAGATAGGCGATGAGTGCCTGATTGTCGGATACAATGAAGTTCTTGGGCTTACCTGTACAGGAAGACTCTCTGAGTATGACGGCGAACAAAAGCTTATTCTTGAGGTTCAGGAGAAAATGGAAAGCATAGATGATCCCGGACCTTCCTCATGGAAAGGCTCTTTTCACAGTGTGTCTGATGAAGAATGGGCTACTGAATGGTGACTTAGTTTAACACAATATGGGGGTGGATAGTCATGAAGAAGCGTTATCTTTGTTTGTCATGTTTATTGATGTTATGCGTATTGACAGGATGCAGTAGGACTCCAAATATATCCGGGACAGTTGAAAAAAGAAGTGTAACGGGTTCTGAGGACAAGGCTGAAAAAAGCAGCGTTGCTGGTTCTGACAAAGTGCTTAAAAAAGATAGCATGATTGTCGGTGAGGATATTTCAGAAGATGAGATTAACAAGTTCTATTATACGATAGAGAACATCAATTACGATGCATATTATCTGAGGTATCTCTTCTATGTTGAGGACGGGAAGCACATGTTTTTCTTTGAGGAGAGGGAGCGAAAGGATGATTATGGTCCAACTACTGAAGAGGATACGATAGCAGAGGCGGAATTTGAACTTTCTGACGATGAATGGTCGGATTTTGTCGAGACAATTAAGGGCGGACTGGTTAAAGCCAGAGACGATAATCCTGAGGACGGTGGCAGTGGTCCGTGGACCTATCTGTACTGGTCCGAAGATGAGGATAAGTATCAGGAGTATGCCTTCAAATCCCAAGGCGCCCGAAAAGAGTTTGAAACACTATGCGAAGTACTTGCTGAAAAAGGCAGCCCTGAAAAAAAGAAAGAAAAAGAGATTAAAGATTTTAACGCCGCAGCGCATGACGCATTCGAAGAGTTTGCGCAGAGTCAGTTCACGCAGATAAGCAGTATGAAGGAGAGCTTCATTACAGTGCGTGATGACGAGGGTATTTATTATACGGAATATCCACCTCAGCTGTTTGGTTTAGTAAATCACTGTTTTGCAGATATAGACGGTGATGGACAAGATGAGATGATTATTTGCCAGCTCTCGGGTGATGATATTTACGAGAACCTGTGGGTTTCCACATACGAGTATAACGATGAAAACGGAGAGGTTGAAGATACGGCCTTTTATGAATATGGGGAAAACATCCTGGAGTCCGATGATGGTAATACGTTCGTGTTTATGTATGAATATAACGAAAAGCCTGTCATAGCCATTACTACCATGGAATCATATTATACGAGAGCGGATGGGGTGAATCTGGTTTTCAAGGCTCTTACGTATGATGGCGATGGCTTTGAAGAGCTTGGTTCTGACGAATACGCCGGCTCCGATATGGAAGATCCCGGATTTGCGGATACTTTGAAAGAATGCGGAGTGGACATCGAATGGATCGATTTTATCGTGGATGATTTTAAAAAGGTTCAGGAAAAATTATTATCTGTCTGTGACGGTAAACTGATCACAGAGATTATTACTAAGACTGATGACATGGAATACGATGAGGAAGGCTATATTCCGGAAACGATATATCGCCATGTGGAGGTCTGCGGATATGAATAAGAAGTTTGTTATCATTGCAATGGCAGTATTGGCTTTGGTTTCTTTCGCGGCATGTAGGGGTAGTGGCGGACAGATAATGGATAGTAGTCAGGATAATAAATTCGAAGGAACCTGGTATTCGCAGGATGATAGTAATGCGGTTCTTACTATAAAAAACGACGGCATGACATTTAAGGAGGCAGATATTGATAGTTCTGCTTCATTTGAGCCGGAGGCAAAAGAAAACTATGTTTCGCTTTCTGTCACGAGTGAACTGTTTTATCTCTACGAGATAAATTATTATCCGGGTGAAGATAGGATTGAAGCATATACCCAGCCGGAACTTGATGGTGATGGCGGCTATAAGCGCATTGAATTCAGAAGAACCGCATATGGGCCCGGGGATAAGGCAATGCTTGAATATCTGTATGGCGCATGGGAAATCATGGATGATGGGGAACTGATACAGGAACCGGGAATCCGCAGGGATATTCTGTATTTTCCGCTTCCGCAATATAAGACGGTGCGTTTTGTCCGGGCAAACGGTGATAAGAAGACCTTCAACGTCGAGCTTACGGATGTCTTTGATGATACTGTAAAAACAGGTACCTACGACAGGCTAACCTTGTCTGCAAAATTTTCATCCGGAGAATACACATGGGATGAAGTAAGACCGGGACAATCATTCCAGATTCTGATCGCCAATAATCTCGGGATGGATTATCTGATGCTGAGGGAATTGGGAGATGAAAGAACAGGATTTGCAACAGACGGACTTCAATATGAGAGGAGTATGAGCGGCATATGGTTTTTCAAGAGGCCTGATTCGGATACATATGACGGTGAGTATGATACTGAAGGTACTACACCATCTACCGTAGGGAATGAAGAACAGGTACGCCTTAAAGATACTTCTTTTTATGCGATCAAATGGCTGGAGTTTGGTAACAGTTGTACTTTACAGCGCGTTGAAGTTCAGGAGACCAAGGCTGCCCTTGGAAGCAGCTCAGAAGACGCGCTGGGGTATTACCTTCCTGATGATGAGTATGCATATTCTGCTGTGAATTATGAATACAGCGGAATGGAGAATATGGCGCACGGCGGATATTTTGATCCTGCGCTTGTGCAGGTTGTAACAGATGAGAGCGGACAGATCGTTGAGATGTCAAAATATGAATATGCATGGGATGGAATGTACTATGAACATTCGGAGAAAATTTTTCAAAAGTAATTATATTATATTGATTTCTTTTCTGAGTGTTTGTCTTATGGGATGTCCATCTCCCAAAGACGTATCGAACAAGGGGAATACTTTTGATTCACAAATTAATGGAACCGATGGCGGATCATTGGAAAGGCTTGTTTTTGAATTCGGTTCCAGTATGGATATTACCAGGCTTCGTGTAGAGGTGCAACTTCGTGACGGTGAGTACTGGTATTCGACAAATAATAACACATACACGAAGTTAAGCGAGTCACAGAGGCAAAAGTTTTTTAACATGATAGACAAGTATCAGCTTTATTCTTCTAAAGACAATAAAACTGGCGATGTTGAAATCGATGGTTTTAATTACTCACTGGAATATGAGCTTACGGATGGAACCAGGGTGTATGACAGTGGGCAGATTGTCAGTCTTCAGGGCGGCTATTATGTCATGGATGAATTCGACAGCCTTTTCAATATGGGATATCACATCAAGTGAGCGTTTTAATGTAGGGGGATAATATGAAGCATAACGAAAAAAAGCCAAAAAAGAACTTGAAAAAACTAACACTTCTTCACTCGAATGATATGCACGGCGACTTCCTTGCCGAGAAGGCTGACGATAAGCTGGTTGGAGGCGTGTCACTTCTTTCAGGTTATGTCAGTAAGGTCAGACATGAGGAAGAAAATGTTCTCTATGCAATTGCAGGAGATATGTTTAGAGGCTCTATTATTGATTCTGAGTTTCACGGAATTTCGACAATTCAAATTATGAACATGCTCTCTCCGGACATAGTGACAGTGGGCAACCATGAGGTGGACTACGGCGTATCACACCTTCTTTTCCTTGAAAAATGTGCTGAGTTTCCGATTATCAATGCCAATTTCCATATTAAGACGAATAATGCCAGGCTCTTCGAACCCTATAAAATTATAGAGATAGATGGGATGAAGATTCTTTTCATAGGAATCATAACAGAGGTTGCACTCATGCAGTGCAAGACGGACAAACTAATAGGAACTCTTGTGACTTTGCAGGATGCCGCTGATGAAATCGGAAGAATCTGTGATACCTATAATGCGCTTGATATAGACTTTACAGTTCTTCTTACACACATCGGCTTTGAGGAGGACCAAAAGCTTGCAGCAATGCTTGATCCGGCATGGGGAGTTGATGTGATAATAGGTGGTCATTCTCATACCTTCATAGAAGAGCCTGCCGTTGTAAATGGTATTCCGATTGTTCAGGCAGGTACCGGTACGGATCAGATCGGACGTTTTGACATCATGATCGATACGGATAATAACTGCATCGACAGCTATACCTGGAAACCGGTTCCGATTAATGAAAGCACATGTCCCAAGGATCCCGGCATCGAGGAAATAATAAATAATTACAAGACGAGTACGGATGCTAAGTATGGAAGAATCATCACCAAGTTTGTAAGGCAGCTCACACATCCTTCACGTATAGAGGAGACTGAGCTTGGCGATCTTTATTCGGATGCTCTTTGTGAGGCTCTGGGACTTGATATTATGCTCCTAGGTTCAGGTTCCATCCGCACGGAGAAGCTTGGTCCTGTTGTTACAAAAAAAGACCTGGATGAGAATTTCCCTTATGATGATGGTGTATTTGTAACCTATTGGACTGGTGCACAGCTAAAGCATGGTCTTTTGCGCGTGCTTAGAGATGAGGCTCTTGCAGGAGAGCACACGGAGTTTTACCAGCTTTCTGAGGGACTTGAAATAGAGTATGACCAGAAGACACATTCATTCCTGAAGTTCAATTTTAAGGGTGAACCAATAGATGATAATCAGGTTTATTCTGTGGGACTACAGCAGTTCCACTACACGAATGTGAAGGACTCCTTTGATCTTGAAGTTGCCGATCTTGACAATAACAAGCAATCCAGACAGATCTGCACTTCCTGTGCCGGCGTAATTGAGGAAGTTCTGCAAAAAGGCCAGCATCAGGATGCAATTGGTAAGGGTAGACTTATTATTCATCTTGAGGATGGTACTACAACGGGGAAAATTTGATCTTTCTATAAAATCATACAAGATTATAAAATGTGTTCAAGTTCACAGAATTACCACATTTTGGTCACTTTTCCTTACGATTTGTGCTGTAGTATAAACACTGTAAGGAACAGTAAATAAGTTCCACCCCCTCATAAGAACACTTTCTTCATAGAAAAAAAGCCGGGTTCTTCGTGACAAGAACCCGGCTTTCCCCTTTTTTATTTTAACAATTACCCGTATATACATATTTGAGCTGTTGCCCGGCAAGCTCGGCAAGATGATAGACTTTTGAAACCTCTGTAGCAGGCACATCTGTCATATTGAACCTCGGAAAATAACGACTTATATGAAGCGGAATGTCATTGCGGATGCCTGCAATCCAAGAGGACAAGTCCATGATTTCCTCATCGGTATCATTGTATCCCGGGACAATAAGCGTAGTCAGTTCCACATGTAACTCTTTAGCAGCAGCTGTAATGAAGTCCATGACCATCTTTCTGCCACCCTTAAGGACATCCTCATAATAGGAATCGGTAAATCCCTTGAGATCAATATTCATCGCATCTATATAAGGAATAATTTCATCATGGATTTTTTCCGAAACGCAGCCGTTTGATACGAGCACAGTTTTAAGCCCCGCTTCATGAGCCAGTTTTGATGTATCTCTTACATATTCATAGCCTATAAGCGGTTCATTATATGTAAAAGCTATTCCAATATTTCCATCTTCCCTATACGAGGCAGCGATACCGACCAGTTCATCAGGTGCTATATATCTCGTCTGCGGAAGCGACAATATTGGATCAAATCCATAAGATATAGTGTGATTCTGGCAAAACGGACAGCGAAGATTACATCCGTAGCTTCCGACAGAAACCACCATTGATCCGGGATAAAACCTGGACAATGGTTTTTTCTCTATTGGGTCAAGTGCTATGGACGTGATAAGTCCGTAATTTGTGCATACAATCTCTCCGCCGCGGCAGGTCCTTGCCATGCACATTCCGGTCATATCCTCTTTTAAATTGCAGTGATGATGACAAACTTCACATAAAGGCATAATTTTTAATCCAAGTATTCTTCAAGCTTTTCTACAAAAGTTTCTCCCATTTCGCTGAGTTCGACGCCCTTTCTTGTTATATATCCGAAGGTGAGCGTCTCGTCTTCCTTAAGCTTTACAGCTTTTAGGTCCGATTCATTAAGACTGTCTCCGAGCATTGCAGCTCCGACAGCATAGCCGTTAAGGCCGAGCATTAGTTCAATTGAAGTTGCTCGTTCGTTGGTACTGATGATCTTTTTATAATCATAGGTAGCAAGGGCTTCCTCTCTGTAATAGAAGGAAGTATTATCACCCTGGTCGAATACCATGCAGGGATAGTCGGAGAGTTCCTCAAGTGAGAGTTCCTCCTTATCTGCAAGGGGATGATCCTTTCTCAAATACACATATGTATTACGTGTGAAAAGTTCGTGGAATTCAAGCGATGCATCTGTGAAAATCTTTTTGAAGGTATTTTTATTGAAATCCGAAAGAGCGATAACACCTATTTCGCTTTTCATATTCTTGATATCTTCGATTACCTCACTTGTCTGAGTCTCCCTTATGGAAAATTGATATTCATCAAGATCATATTCCTTTACTGTCTCGATAAAAGCATTAACTGCAATAGTGTAATGCTGCATGGAAACTGAGAAAGTGGGTTTATCGGATTTTGAGTTCAAATACTTTTCTTCAACAATCTCGAACTGCTCAACCGCATGTCTTGCATAGGCAATGAAGGAAGCCCCGGCGGATGTGGTAACGACGCCGTTATGAACTCTCTCAAAAATCTGAATTCCAAGCTCCTTTTCAAGATCTCTTACCGCACTTGAAAGACCGGGTTGTGAGACATAGAGTCTGTCCGCCGCCTTTCTCATGGATGATTCTTCATCAATAGCAATAACGTATTTTAGCTGCAATATGGTCATGTGTATCACCTCTTTGGTTTATTTCTACACATTACTATATCACAGTTGATTTGAATCGCAGAAGCAAATTATTGCAATAATACACGCCACAGAGTAAAGTAAAATCAGAAACATTGATTCCGCTTTGATAGTATTTCATAGAGGATTACTATGAATAATAAAAAGTCATTCAAAGACAGAATAAATGATCTAAAGCTTACACATGCAGTAAACAAAGGCTCCGGCGGTTCTGTTTTCAGGCGCATGTTTTTCATGATTCGCCGTTATATCAGAATTCTTCTGGGGTTTATTGCCGCTTACCTGGCACTGCTTTTTTTGCTGGTGGAAATCGAGAGAAGAGATCCCTCCGCCACGATTCATAACATTGGAGAGGCCTTTTGGTACTCCCTCGTTACCCTCACCACTATCGGATATGGTGATTTCTATCCTGTTACTCCCGCAGGCCGCCTGATAGCGTCCATATTCGTTATCTTAGGTATCGGTCTGCTCGGTTTCTTTGTGGGATTCATGATGGAATTTGTCTCCCGCATTAAGCCTATTATCCTTCTATCGATTCATACGGCCAAACCCTGGTATATTTTTACCGATAAATCCCAGTACTCAATGATTTTTGCTGAAAACATAAAATCCGTACGTCCTGACGCAGTTATCATCTATTCAGGTTGTCAGGATGACGGAAAAGGCTCAAAGGCAATTTCCGTTCAATGGTCTGCCGCAGAACTCCTTGAACGTAGAGGTTCTCTTTATGATGCTCATATTATGTGCTTAAAGGATAACGAGATGGAAAATTTCCTGGACGCCATAACGCTGTCCGATACCGGTGCCCCTATCGTGTGTCTGGCCAATTTTACACCGGCCCATCATCCTATGAATATCAGTTTCTTCTCACTAACTGACTGTACGGCAAGATTATTCTGGCAGCAATACCCCGTAAAAAAGAAAAACGAAACCATTCTTCTTATCGGTTTTGGCGCTGCAGGTTCAGTTCTTCTTGATCGTGCGCTTGAATTAAATGTCTTATACGAGGACCAGAGCATACACTATCATGTATTCGGTAATTCAGATGAATACTGCAGAAACCGTAAAAAACTCAATGATATAGTAAGCATTAACGAACAATCCGATGGAAGAGACAGCATCATTTTCCATGACAGCCACTGGAACGCGGACGAAAAGCTCCTGGCAAAAGCTGATCGCATCATTCTTTGCGACGACTCTGAAAAGGATAATATCGCCGTTCTTCAGACTCTTCAGAAATTTTTTGCCTTCAGTGGTGAAATATATATTTATAACAGTAACGTCAGAAGTATTGCTACTCCTTTTGGACAAACCAGAGATATCCTTACCCCCGCCTTTGTACTGCACAATACTCTGACTGATATGGCACTTTGCCGTCATGAAATGATGCGCTTCTATTTAGGCGGCGCTATCCCGTTATGGGAAGATTTAGACAGTCTTATTAAGGACATGAACTATATCACAACCGACCATATAAGTCTTAAGGTGCATATGATTCTTGGAGATGAGGCGCCCTGCCAACCCTTCGATGACATTCCTTCTGCAACGTTGCGGAAGGCTTCTGCGGCAAGAAATAATATGTCCGATGAACAGAAGGCTGTTTTGAACAAGCTTGAACATGAGCGCACCTGTCGTTTCTATTTATTGCATAACTATTCTTATGCAGAAAAAACAAATGATGACACCAGAGAAAACAACCTTCTTAAGCCCTTTGATAAATTAAATGATTTTGAAAAACAGATGGTAGAGATCAGCTGGACCCTCATCGACGAGTTGGCCTCACATAAAGCTGCAAAGGGGCACTGATCTGTCCTACCTGAAAATTAATAATAATAATATATGAAACAAAAAGTTCAAAATAATGGTATAATATGACCTATAGTATATGTATATATACTTTTTTCTTATGAGATTTAAGTTGAGTGCGGGGATTTAGTTTGTTATGAGTAGTTCAAAAACGAATAGTGTGAAAGCACTGGCCATTTCTGTGGCTCTTTTTGTGTTACCATTAATGGTGACGTCGATTTTCAAGGCGGATGTCAAAGCCGCTGCTACATATCCGACCGGGGATATGCATGAACCTCCGGCTATAACGGAGTTGATTCCTGATGACGACCCTTTGGAGAATTCTGCGCCTAAAGAAGACACTCTGGTCGGAAATACACTTATTCTTGGGGATGCTTTGAATGCTGCTCCAATTGAAACCGGTGAGCATTACAGGTATCTGTCGCCTGCAGAGAAAGCTATCTATTCAGCTTTATACAGATCTATTGTTTCTAACAATTTCATTCCTTATTCACAAAGAACAAATACTTATACATGGGATTGCCTTAATACCTATAAGACACTTGTTTATTCAGGCAGTTCAACCTTCCAGAATGCGTATGACCTTAGCACTAAAGAATACGAAAATGTGCTGAACAGGGCACAGGAGGCTCTCTATTTTGATCATCCGGAAAAAGTTGAATTCTATATGTGTCATACGTCTTATTATTGGTCAAAATATGAATCCGGTAATTTTAACAGTTATATCGTGATTACCGCAAATTATGACGAAACAGCTTTTGAAAATATCGATAGCCAGATTACAACTGCACTTAATAAGTGGATCAGTGATCTGAAAAATCCAAGTAACAATTGTGTTAATCAGACTTGGGATGCACTTACTGAATTAAATGTTCATGATTATTATGTAGGAAATCTTCAATATGATCATGCCTGCGCTGCAGACAGGTCGACAGCAGGATATTATAACCTTTCACATACGGCATATGGAGCACTTGTTAACCATCTTGCAGTGTGCGATGGATATTCAGCCGGATATGAACTGATTTTGAAAAGACTTGGGATTGAATCCATGATTATCGCCGGATATG
This sequence comes from Butyrivibrio sp. ob235, assembly GCF_900109475.1. NCBI lineage: Bacteria > Bacillati > Bacillota > Clostridia > Lachnospirales > Lachnospiraceae > Butyrivibrio > Butyrivibrio sp. ob235. The sequence goes on along the minus strand of NZ_FOBE01000005.1, from coordinate 67,688 downwards.
CGGGAGGCGGTCATGCCTGGAACATAGTGAGACTTGACGGATCATGGTACGAGGTGGACACTACCTGGGCTATTTCAACTGAAGGTGAACTCAGACATGACTGGTTCAACAGGACGACGGCAGAGTATGAGAAGGGGGTGGGTGACAGTTCCAAGGCTCATCTAAGGAACAGCTCATCAGCTTTTGTCGGTTTCAGAATGCCCAAGGCTTACGGCACGCATTATACATATGATTACCTGTCACAGACGGATGTGAATTCATTAATACGAGATGAACAATATGTGGCGGTTACCGGTATCTCATTATCTCAGTCAGAGATGGAGATGCAGATAGGACAAAGCATCGTTGCCGATGTACAGATAATACCTGAAAATGCTACAGTGAAGGATTATGTAGTTAAATCAAGTAATTATGATTGCATAGAAGTGGATGAGCATATACTGCGAGCCATTGCCCCGGGTGAAGCGATTATTACGGTTACTTCCGCTGATGGAGGCCATACGGCTCAGTGTAAGATAACAGTTCCATTACCCGAGCCTGAAAAAGTGGATGCACCTGAAGAGGTAGCGGATAAACAGGTTGATACAGTTGCACCCATAGATACGGAAAAAGGAGTATTTGAGATAACTCCTGATAAAAATACTGAAGTGACTTTTAAAGCTGGCAATAATAAAAAAGCTTCGTCTATAACGATTCCTTCCACAGTGACAGATGAAAATGGCTGCATGTATACGGTAACAGAAATAGAAGATGGTGCATGCAAGGGGTATAAAAAGCTGAAAAAGGTTATCATCCCGGAAACGATTAGAACGATCGGAAAGGGGGCATTCAAAAACTGTTCGAATCTTTCAGTGATTAAGATAAAAGGAAATAATCTGTTAAAGGTGGGCAGTGGTGCTTTCAAGGGAATAAAAAAAGGCGCAAAGATAACAATTTATGTATCGACAAAGAAGAAATTTACCAGACTGGTTAAACTGATAAAAAAAGCCGGTGGATCAAAAGCGATTTTCAAGTTCAAAAAACAGTGATCATATTATGCTGGGAAACTTTAGGTTTCAAAAAATTATCCCAATGCCCTAAAATAGCGAGTTTGAAAGAAAATAATAAAAACTTCAATCATAAATGTAATTTTATTTGATTTATCCATTGACAATTGTGATATACATGGTATTATTGTCTTGTAAGTAATTGATAAACATTTTTAGTTTTTGTTTATGGAAGGAATCAGTTATGAAGAAGTTCAGACGCGTAATAGCTACTATGGTTGCAGTTGTTATCTCACTCAACGTTATGGCATGTGGAGCAGAGAAGGTGGCAACAATTGATGACGTAGCAGCTCTCAGAGGGATCAACGAGGACACTGAGAATATTTATATCGACGATGAGGCTATCGCCCTTGCCGGCGAGGCACCTACAAGCGAAGGTGCTTTGGCAGCAGCTCAGGCAGCATTCGGTCTTGTAAATCAGAAGCGTACAGCTGCAGGACTTGGCGCTCTTTCATGGAGTGATGCACTTACTCAGGCAGCACTTGTAAGAGCACAGGAGATCGTTGGTACATTTTCACATAACAGACCTAACGGTGATGCGTGGTACACAGTAAACAGCAGCATCATGTACGGTGAGAATCTTGCAAAGCTTTACAACACAGGCGATTCGGTTGTAGCTGCATGGATGGCATCACCTACTCACGCAGCCAACATTATGGAGTCAGGTTTCAAGTCAGTCGGAATAGCTGTATACCAGGCAGACAACGGAAACTGGTACTGGGCTCAGGAATTTGGATACTAATCCAAAGCCAAGCAGATATGAACAAAATGCAGATATCGAGTTTACTCGGTTATCTGCATTTTTTTATATCTATTTGGCGCGGAGCACCAACGAGGAAATGCTTGCATTTTCGAGTCTGGGCTTTGGATTGCGCTTGTGGGTATTATGTTGTATGATAATAAAGTTACTTGCTGTGTTAGTTTACAGTAGTGAAGTGCCCAAGGCACTGATAGGAGGAGATTATGAAAAAGAAAATGCTGGCAGCTATTTTGGCTGCATCGATGATGGCGATGACCATCACAGGTTGCGGTGACAACCGCAAAACAGCGGATGACGCAGGTGAGGCAGTAAGTACTGAAGCTGCTTCCAGTGAAGAGGCAGCGAGCACTGAAGCTGAGGAAGCTACAGAAGAGGCTACAGAAGAGTCTTCTGATGCAGCTGAAGAAGCAGAGGCTGAGACTTCAGAAGATGCTGCAGAGACTGAGGATGAAGAAGCTACCGAGGAATCTAAGGATGAATATGTAATCGGTATCTCACAGTTCGCTGAGCACGGTTCACTTGACAACTGTCGCGAAGGATTCCTTCAGGGACTTGCAAATGAAGGAATTGTAGAAGGTGAGAATCTTACGGTTCATTTCCAGAACGCTCAGGCTGATACAGGTACTGCAAGCCAGATTTCCGATGCTTTTGTTGCAGACGGTGTTGATCTTATTTGCGGTATTGCCACACCCAGTGCAATGAGTGCATACAACTCCGCACTTGGAACAACTGTACCTGTTATCTATTCAGCTGTTTCAGATCCTGTTGCTGCAGAGCTTGCAAAAGAGGATGGAACACCTGTAGGAAATATAACAGGAACATCTGATGCACTTGCTGTTACAGAGCAGCTCGATATGATCAGAAAGATGCTTCCCGATGCTAAGAAAATCGGTATTCTTTATACAACAAGTGAGACTAACTCCGAGAGTACAATTGCTCAGTACAAGGAGCATGCAGAGGAGTATGGCTTTGAAATCGTAGACAGCGGTATCAATACTCTTGCTGATCTCGATATGGCAGCTGCAGATCTTGTAACAAAGGTTGACTGCATCAATAACCTTACTGATAACACAGTTGTTTCAGGTCTTCAGACAGTACTTAGCTATGCTAAGGAGCAGAAGATTCCTGTATTCGGTTCAGAGGTTGAGCAGGTTAAGGTTGGCTGCGTTGCAGCTATGGGCCTTGATTACGTTAAGCTTGGAATCCAGACAGGAGAGATGGCAGCTAAGGTTCTTAAGGGAGAGAGCGAGGCTTCCGAGATGCCTTTCGAAGTAATTAGTGAGCCCAGCCTTTATGTTAATACCAAGGCAGCTGAAGAGATCGGAATGACTCTTGATGACAGCTTTGTTTCAGGCGCAGCTGAGGTATACGATAACATCGCTGCAAATTAATTTATAAGCGGATAGGAGTAACTATGGCACTTCTGATAAGTGTGCTGGAGCAAGGCTTGTGTTACGCAATCATGGCTCTGGGAATGTATATTACGTATAAAATATTGGATTTTCCTGACATGACAGTAGATGGCGGATTCCCTTTTGGAATCTGCCTTGCTGTTGTTATGATAAGAGCCGGGGTCCGGCCGATATTTACTTTACCGATATGTTTTGCGGCAGGCTGCCTTATAGGAGTCTGCACAGGCATAATCCATGTGGTGTTTAAGGTAAGGGATCTTCTTGCCGGAATTATCATGATGACCGGTTTGTATTCAGTGAATCTTAGAATTGCAGGAAAAGCAAACCTTCCCATGTATGATTACTACACAATTTTTGATAACAAGCTTATGAACTCTTTGTTTGGGATGATTCCCGGGCTTGCGGGTTTTCAGTCGGTGATTATTCTATTTGTCATCACAATAATAGTGAAATTTATCCTCGACTGGTATCTTAAAACAAGGTCAGGACTTATGCTTCAGGCTGTCGGAGATAACGATGTTCTTGTTACATCAATGGGTGTAGACAGGGGAAAGGTCAGAATCATCGGCCTTGCTATTGCCAATGGCCTTGTTGCTCTTTCGGGTTCCATCTATGCTCAGCAGCAGAGATACTTTGATGTATCCATGGGAACCGGTACAGCTGTAATAGGTCTTGCCAGTGTTATCATAGGAACAGCTCTTTTAAAGAAAGTGTCATTTTTCAAAATTACAACGAGTGTTGTTATCGGTGCCATAGTATATAAGGCCTGCGTAGCGATTGCCATTAAATGTGGTCTTCAATCGACAGACTTAAAGCTCATCACAGCTGTATTGTTCCTTGTGATTCTCATTATCACCAGAGACAAGAAGCGGAAAGTGGAGGCCTGATATGCTGGAACTGAAATCAATTTATAAAAATTACAATCCCGGCACTGTCAATGAGATGTGCCTCTTTGATGACTTCAATCTGACAGTTCCGGATGGACAGTTTGTTGCTGTTGTTGGAAGTAACGGCTCAGGCAAGACCTCAATGCTCAATATCATCTGTGGATCGATTCAGGCCGACAGAGGAGAAATTCTTGTTAATGGTGAAAATATCACCAATGAGCGTGACTATCAAAGGCATAGAACAATAGGCAGAGTTTACCAGGATCCATCAAAGGGAACATGTCCGTCCATGAATATTCTGGAGAATATGTCCATCGCTGATAATAAGGGCAAGATTTTCGGACTACAGGCAGGCGTTAATCATAAGCGCAAGGATTACTACAGAGATCTTCTGAAAAGCCTGGGACTTGGCCTGGAGGATAAACTGTATACAAAGGTTGGTTCTCTTTCAGGTGGTCAGCGCCAGGCTGTGGCGCTTCTTATGAGTACGATGACACCGCTTGAGTTTCTTATTTTGGACGAGCACACTGCTGCGCTCGATCCTAAAACGGCGGATATCATTATGGAACTTACGGATAAAATCGTCAGAGAGAAAAAGGTTACAACTATTATGGTTACCCATAACCTTCGATATGCTACGGAGTATGGTGACAGACTTCTGATGATGCATGAAGGATCAATAATTCTTGATAAATCAGGTGAAGACAAGAAAAAGATGAAGCCTGAAGAAATAATGCATTTGTTCAATGAAATCAGTGTTGAATGTGGTAACTGATATTTAAAAAAAGCGCTAAGAGCAATCAGCTCTTAGCGCTTTCTGTATATTTCTCATCACAGTATTTACAGCGATATATTTCTTTTTCTTCATCAGCCAGGTAGAAGATATGCGGAAGCTCCTGTTCGATTGAAGAGATGCATCTGGGATTGTGACATTTTATAACATTCTTTATCTCGTGAGGAAGGAAAAGGGCTCTCTTTTCAACAATCTCACCTTCTTTAATTACATTTACGGTTATGTTATGGTCGATGAAAGCCAGAACCGCAAGGTCCAGAGTATCGATATCGCACTCAACCTTCAGAATATCCTTCTTGCCCATAACATTGCTTCTTGCATTTTTTATGATGGCAACGGTGCAGTCCAGTCTGTCGAGTCCCAGATGATGATAAATCTGCATGCTGCGTCCGGCTTTTATATGATCTAAAACGAAACCTTCTTCGATTTTTCCTACATTAAGCATATTGTATCCTTTCTTTGTTAATTACTTGCCTTCCCCCTAGGGGGAAGGTGGCACGAAGTGCCGGATGAGGGGGTCACCACTCTCGTAACAATCCATGATTCATATGTGCATCGGTCTTATCAAGGAGCGTCAGTATCAAAGCCATTCTCACATACAATCCATATTGAACCTGCTTGAAATATGCAGCTCTCGGATCCTTGTCCACTTCAACTGAAATCTCGTTTACTCTGGGAAGCGGATGGAGGATATGCATATCCTTTTTTGCTAACTCCATTTTTTCCTCATTGAGTATGTAGAAGTCACGCAGGCGAATGTAGTCCTCTTCATTGAAGAAACGCTCTTTCTGCACTCTGGTCATGTATAACAGATCCAGTCTTGGCATTACGTCTTCAAGCTTTATTACTTCTTCATAGGTTATGTTGTTTTCCTTTAACATTTCTGTGATGTAATCCGGAACACGAAGTTCGTTAGGAGAGATGAAAATAAAATGGATATCCTTGTAACGAACAAGTGCATTTATAAGAGAATGGACGGTTCTGCCGAATTTAAGATCGCCGCAGAGACCAATAGTGAAACCTGAAAGAGTTCCGTGTAAGGAACGAATTGTTAGCAGATCTGTAAGAGTTTGGGTAGGGTGGTGATGACCGCCGTCGCCGGCATTAATAACAGGAATAATGGAATTCGCCGCAGCTACCATCGGAGCACCCTCCTTGGGATGACGCATGGCACATATATCGGCAAAACTGGAAATAACACGGATAGTATCGGCGACACTTTCGCCTTTTGAAACGGATGAACTGGAGGCATCGGCAAAACCGATTATCTGACCGCCGAGTCTGAGCATTGCGGTCTCGAAACTGAGTCTTGTTCTGGTACTGGGTTCGTAGAAACAGGTTGCGAGGATATTACCGTCGCATTTGTGCGCATAGGCGCTCATGTTGCGCTCGATATCACCGGCTGTGTCAAATAATTCTTCAAGCTCTTCTACAGTGAAATCAAGCGGTCGCATCATGTGTCTTAGATTGTTCATCATAGATTCTGCACTCCCATATAAAACTGATTAGTTTTTTTCTTTAATCAATTATATATGTTTGTGCCAAGTTGTCTAGACCATTTTTACTTGTTCAGAGGAAGGAATGTGCTGACAACGTCGGAGCCGTCAACAGGAACGTGATACATTACATTCTCAACATCAAATGGCTTGAAATACAGATACTTCGAGGTGAGACTGAGAGCGTGGAAAATACCTTCAGCGATCACGGCATTGTTAGAGCCGTCAAGCTTCATAACTCTTAAAGTCTGATTGCCGGGTTCTGAAGTGGCGTAGAAGATATTGAATTCGTTCATGTTGTAAAAATCCACTCTGGAGTCGGTAAGTACGCTGGTTTCGCCGCTGGAGAGATTTGTGCGGCAGAGCCTGTAATGATGAGCAGCATCGATGTAATAAACAAAACCATTCTGAACAATGGGCTGCCAGATATTACCACTCAGAAGAATGCTGGAAGTATCTTCTGAAAGAGTGTCCATAACGTGAAGATCGTGATCAAGATCAACACCGCTGTAATAGATTTTTCCGTCGATGGCGCATGAGGGGTCAAGCTTTTCAGCTGTAACAAGGCTCTGGTTTCGCTCATCAATTCTTATTTTGTTCAGTCCTGCCTTATTACCGTTGTCAACGTTATAGTAGAGATAACTACCTACAAGCTGAACGGAGGAGATATATTCTCTGTCAAGAACCTCCTGCTTTTCACCGTCAAGCTGGCTTCGATATAAGCCATAGAAAACGGATACATTTCCAAGTCCTTTCAGCTTGCTGTTTGATACATTTTTCTTGGAGTAATCAAGGTAAAAGTAAATGTATTTACCTGCACCTACGATATGACTTGTATTCATGGAAGTAAGCTGCTTAACATCTGTTTCATCCGGATTCATGGAGTAGAGACAGTCATTTCCGAGAGGGTTTGAAAAATAAACCTTTCCGTCCATCTCAAGGAAAAGTCCGCCATTATAAAGATTGCCGGGAGTATTGCCCACGACATTTTCATCATTCATAGGAACACGTTTGGAAATAAAGTAAATTAGCAAGCCTACAGTAATGGCTGTGATAAAGATTGAAAAAAATATAAGAAAGGTTCTGCTTTTCATAAAAGATCACCTCATAAGGGCTAAAACACGATGCAAATTTTATAAACTATATTTTATAAAGTATAACACGATTTTTAGCATGAATACCATTAACTTTCCCTTAAATTATGGTACAATTCTAATAACAAAAGTAGGAGATTTTAGGTATGGATTTAAATGAACTTCGAAGTGATATAGACAAAATTGATTCAGAACTTATTGCTCTGTTTGAAAAGAGAATGACTGTCAGCGAGAAGATAGCTGATTACAAGATACAGGCTAAAAAAAGCATTTTTGATAAGGACAGGGAAAACCTGAAACTTGAGAAAGTAAAGTCACTTGCTACGAGCGACGAGAACAGGGAGCCTACAGGAGAGCTCTTTGAAAAGATCATGGAGATAAGCCGTAAGAGGCAGTATGAGAGGCTCTCAGCTAACGGCGTGACAGATGAAAACGCAAAGACCGATCCCGCATACAGGGAGCTTAATTCAAATAATAATTCATTGATACTATTTAGAAATGCGACAGATCAGCAGACTTATCTTCGCGACAATCTTGTAATTCTTTCGGATAAAAAACTTGCGGATGCTCATTTTCCTAAGGAAGAGCAGGAAGAGCTTATTCATTCCATGATGAGTATTCTGATTGAAGAATCTGCAAGACGCGGCTTTTACGGGAATCTTTGGCATACCTTTTTGGCACTTCTTCTTGTTTCTGATGAAAATGCATACAGCATGGCAGACGAGATGCGAGGAGACATGGGAGGAACGATAAAGGAACTTGCTCTTCATGATCTTTCCTGTTTTAAAAAATGGTTTGATATCGATTTTTCGGATATGACGGAAAGACTTCATGTGCCTGAGTTTAACTCTTTATTCACCTATGAGGTGGGGAATGCTGAGAGTAAAGTGTTCAATACCAGAGTAAGGGACAGAATATGTGAACTTGCAGTTGATCTTGCCGGATGCTCTAATGCAGAGGAGATGCTTAAGGAACTGACATTATTCTACAAACACTACGGAGTCGGTAAATTCGGACTTCATAAAGCATTCAGGGTGAGACATGAAGATTCCGGCGCTGTCATAGAGCCAATCAGAAATATCAGACATGTGGAATTGAAGGATCTTGTAGGCTACGAGATTGCCAAACAAAAGCTGATTGATAACACGGAGGCTTTTGTTTCGGGGAAGAAGGCAAATAACTGTCTTCTTTACGGAGATGCCGGCACCGGAAAGTCATCAAGTATCAAAGCCATTGCCAATGAGTACTACGACAGGGGCCTTAGAATAATCGAAATCTATAAGCATCAATTCAAGGATTTGAATGATGTTATTGCACAGATAAAGGGACGTAATTACAAATTTATTATTTATATGGATGATCTCAGTTTTGAAGAATTCGAGACCGACTATAAGTATCTGAAAGCTGTCATTGAGGGAGGTCTGGAGAAGAAACCGGAGAACGTGCTCATCTATGCAACCTCCAACAGAAGGCACCTGATAAGGGAGAGCTTCAAGGATAAGCCTGCTGTACTTGATGATGACCTTCACAGGAATGATACAGTTCAGGAAAAGCTGTCACTGGCTAATCGCTTTGGTGTGACTATTTATTTCGGGGCACCCGAGATGAAAGAATACGATGAGATTGTCAGGGTACTGGCTGATCGGAACGGAATCGATATGCCTGAGGCTGAGCTTATTGCTGAAGCTCGCAAGTGGGAGATGAATCACGGTGGGCTCTCCGGCAGAACCGCTCAGCAATTCATCGATTATCTATTGGGTAAATGAATCTTATCGGGCAATTGAAAACAGGGGGTAATATATGGCGACAGATGTATTTGCGGCAGTAGACATGGGCTCCTACGCTTTGGACATGAAAATATTTGAAATGTCGCAGAAAAAGGGAGTTAAGGAAATCGATCATGTGAGCCACAAAATCGACCTGGGAACGGAAACCTATGCGACAGGTCAGATTTCTGCTACTCACATGGATGAGCTTATCAGAATCCTTACTGATTACAACAAGATCATGGAAGGCTATGGAGTTACGCGTTATCAGGCCTATGGAACGAGCGCGATGCGTGAGACCAAGGATACAGATACTGTCCTGGAACTCCTTAGACAGCGCACAGGGCTTGAAATAGATATTCTGAGTAATTCCGAGCAGAGATTTCTTGATTATAAATCGGTTGCTCTTAATAACGAACGATTTTTTAAATTTCTTGAAAAACCAACTGCTATTGTTGATGTCGGCGGAGGTAGTATCCAGATATCTCTTTTCGAGAATGATACCCTTGTGACTACTCAGCAGCTGCGGCTTGGTGTTCTTCGTCTATATTCCACTATGCAGCATATTCAGCCCGGTCACAGCAAGTTTCCGATGCTTGTGCAGGAACTCGTTGAATCCCAGCTGAATGTCTTTGCAAAGATGCATCTTAAAGACAGAAAGATAGAGAATGTTATTTTAATTGACGATTACGTATCACCTGTTCTGCAAAGAATAAACCTTGGTATGGAAGAAAAAGGATACGCATCGGCCAAGGAATTTGTGTATTATATGGGAACTTTGGCCAACAAATCTCTTACTGATATTTCCAAAAAGCTGGGCCTTCCACAGGATAATCTGATGCTCATGTATGTATCGGGACTTCTTGTGAGTAACATTGTTGCGATGCTTAAGGCAGAGACTATCTGGGCGCCCGGAGGGACACTCTGCGACGGTATCGCCTTCGAGTATGCCGAGAGGAAAAAATATATCAAGAGCTCCCATGATTTCGAGCAGGATATTGTTGCATGCGCACAGAACATTTCACGAAGATACATGGGAAGTAAGCAGAGAAGTGAGACACTTCAATCAATAGCACTTAGTATTTTTGACAGCATGAAAAAGGTCCACGGACTGGGAAAAAGAGAACGACTGTTATTGCAAATCTGTACAATCCTTCATGACTGCGGAAAATATATAAGCATGGTTAATCTCGGTGACTGCTCCTACAACATAATAATGTCTACGGAGATTATCGGAATATCCCATTTGGAGAGATCGATAGTTGCCAATGTAGTAAGGTTTAATCATGACGATTTTGAATATTATAAGGGTGGAGGATACAGATTCCACGGAATAGACCACGACGCGTATCTTACCATCGCTAAGCTCACCGCTATTTTGAGAATAGCCAATGGCCTTGACAGAACTCATAAACAGAAGTTTAAGAATGTCAGAGTTGCAGTAAAGGACAAGGAACTTGAAATAACGGTTGATACCATGGCTGATATTTCCCTTGAAAAAGGTTTGTTCGGAGCAAGGGGAAGCTTCTTTGAGCAGGTATACGGAATAAAGCCTGTAATACGACAAAAACGCTTTTGATGAATAAGACAGCAGTTACTTTTTACAGATGATTGCCCATATGGGCTTATGAGGGACAATATGGCAGCAAAAAAGAAAAATACAACTACAAATGAAAGCGGTATTCCTAATTTCTATAATGATGAGTACTACATTAACAGAGAGCTTAGCTGGCTTGCGTTCAACAGCAGATGTCTTTCCGAGGCAAAGGATAAAGCTACACCTCTCTTTGAAAAGCTGAAATTCCTTAGTATTACATCCAGCAATCTGGACGAGTTTTTCATGGTCCGTGTGGCTTCCCTTAAGGATATGATAAATGCCGGTTATAAGAAGCCGGATATAGCGGGAATGTCACCAAAGCAGCAGTTGGATGAGGTCACCGATGCTGTTCATGATTTTGTTGTTGAACAGTACAAAATATACAACCGGCTGTTATTGCCGGAGCTTAGTGCAAACGGTGTTGAAATTGTAAAGGATTATAAAAAGCTTGCCCCTGAGGAAGCAGACTATATAGACAGATATTTTGATGATTTCGTATATCCTGTTCTTACTCCGATGGCGGTGGATTCGTCGAGACCTTTCCCGCTTATCAGAAATAAGACATTGAATATCGGTGCGCTTGTCAAAGGTAAGGACAATGATGATGAGATGGAATTCGCCATGGTTCAGGTGCCTTCGGTTCTGCCCAGAATAATGGAAATTCCTGAGATCAGCGGCGTGAGAAAAATAATTCTTCTTGAGCAGATTATAGAGAGAAATATTCATAAGCTTTTCCTTAATTACGATATTGTGTGCTGTCATCCCTTCAGAGTTGGAAGAAATGCAGATCTTTCAATTGATGAGGATGAGGCAGAGGATCTTCTGAAGGAAATTGAGAAACAGCTGAAAAGACGCCAGTGGGGACAGGCGATAAGACTTGAGATTGAGAAGGGCTTTGATAAGAGACTTCTTAAGCTGCTTGTTGACGAGCTTAAGGTTGAGCAGCGAGAGGTCTATACTGTAGACGGACCGCTTGATCTGACCTTCCTCATGAAGATGTATGGCATAGAGGGCTTTGACTATCTTAAAGAGCATGGCTATAATCCACCTGCCCCGGTTATTCAGCTTCCGGCTGACAGGGATATCTTTGAGTGCATAAGAGAGGGTGATATTCTGATGCACCATCCCTACGAGAGCTTTGATCCGGTAGTAAGATTTGTGGAAACTGCCGCTTCTGATCCTGCGGTTCTTGCCATTAAGCAGACTCTTTACAGAGTAAGCGGTAATTCGCCTATTATTGCTGCTCTTGCAAAAGCTGCTGACAACGGCAAACAGGTATCTGTACTGGTTGAGCTTAAAGCCCGTTTTGATGAAGAGAATAATATCGTCTGGGCGAAGATGCTTGAGAAAGCAGGCTGTCACGTTATTTATGGATTAAAGGGACTGAAGACCCATAGTAAGATAACACTTGTTGTTAGAAAAGAAGAAGACGGTATCAGGCGTTATGTTCACCTGGCAACCGGTAACTATAATGACTCAACTGCAAAGCTGTACACTGACGTCGGTATGTTTACCTGCGCTGAAGCCTACGGCGAAGATGCTACCGCTGTATTTAACATGCTTTCCGGTTATTCTGAGCCGGTAGTATGGAACAAACTGACACTGGCACCTTTGTGGCTTAAGGACAGAATTCTTGATCTGATCAAAAGAGAAGCAGATCATGCCAGAAACGGTGAGCCTGCGCATATCGTTGCTAAGATGAATTCAATATGTCATAAGGATGTTATCGCTGCACTCTATGAAGCAAGCAATGCCGGAGTAAAAATCGATCTTATCGTTAGAGGTATATGCTGCCTTAGGACCGGAATTCCCGGAATCAGTGATAATATAAGAGTTCGCTCCATAGTAGGTAACTTCCTTGAACATAGCCGTATATTCTACTTTGAAAATGGCGGAAGTCCTGAGTACTACGCATCAAGTGCTGACTGGATGCCAAGAAACCTAGAGCGCCGTGTGGAGATTATGTTCCCTGTTGAAAATCCCGCACTTCGGGAAAAACTATGGCATATTCTCGACTGCGAGCTTCGGGACAATGTTAAAGCTCATGTCATGAATGAAAAGGGCGAATATATCAAGGTAACAAAGAGAGGCGCGGATTCCCTTAATTCCCAGAAGCTTTTCGGTAATGAGGCAACCGAACTTGGAAAGCCTAAGAACATTACTGAAAGCAGAGTCTTCGAACCGGAATACAGGGACGACCACGGACTATAATATGCCTTCCCCAAAGGGGGAAGGTGTCAGTGCAGCTGACGGATGAGGGTTAAATGAAATATATACTTGCATCAGGGTCCCCCAGAAGAAAAGAACTTCTGGGCTCCCTGGGGATAAATTTTGAAATAATACCCGCAACGGGTGAAGAAATCATAACGAGCGAAGTACCTTCGGAAGTTGTTACATCGCTTTCGAAGCAAAAAGCTAAAGAGATTTTTCATAAAGTTTTAAGAGATAATAAAGACACTGTCGTTGTAATTGGTTCAGATACCGTTGTATCATATAAAGAGAAAATACTTGGTAAGCCAAAGGATAGGAAGGATGCCGGGCAGATGATTTCGGACATCGCCGGAACAACGCATGAGGTGTACACCGGAGTAAGCGTTGTATACGGAGATAATTCCGATGAAAAGGAATTCACTTTTTATGAATGTACAAAAGTAAAAGTGTTCCCAATGTCAGAGGATGAAATAGAAGCCTATCTTGATACGGATGAGCCCTACGACAAGGCCGGAGCTTACGGAATCCAGGGACTTTTTGGAAAGTTCGTGGAAGGCATCGAGGGTGATTATAACAACGTGGTGGGACTTCCGCTCTCAAGGCTTTATCAGGAATTAAAAGCAAGAAACCTTATATAACCACTTTAAGCACGGGTACTTATTATCACCTGTGGGAAAGCGAGCTATGTATGCACGAATATGATGATGCGGTTTTAAATTGTTTTTTGGAAAATCAGGGACAGCTTTTTTCTGAAAATGTGGCTGAGTCTCCGGAGGAAGCAGAGGCCTTTCTTGAAGATTGCATGGCTGTGGTCGTGGATTCACCTGAGGAAGTAGAAGAATACTTTGAAGAAGCAGGCCTTGATCCCGGTGATGGGGATGTCATGGAAGCGTCAGAAGTATTTGACATCGGTGATGGCAGATACCTTATTGTTGAAGGATAATATAATAACCAAAAGTTAATAAATACTTTAGGGAATATGCATTGTTTGTATATTCCCATTTTTTTACAATAAAATAAGTGAAAGTGTTGTGATTTTGGCAGCTAAGTTACGATTAGCGTCTTATGCAGAAGGAATGTTTTTCACAGAAAAGGAGTTGATGGAAGATGAAAGAAGCAACAAGTAACAAAAAAGCTATAAAACGAATAGTAAGTAGTGTTATGGCATTGGCTGTGGCCCTCTGCATGTGCATGGTTGCTATGCCGATGAGGGTATTGGCTGTACCGCCATATTTTCAGATATGGGAGAACGAGGGAGTTACAATCAATACTGGTGGAACTGGAACACTATATGCTTCCGGTGATTTTTCAAATGACATAGCAGACCCGGCTTCACACCTTGTTTGGAATAAAGAGAATAAGTCGGTAACTATTAAAAATGTTTCCTTTACCGATTTTGGTGCAGATACCAGTGGCCTTACAATTATAGTTGAAGGAGAGTGTAATATAGATTTCTTATCTGCTAATGATGGAACTCAAGGAACTCCAGGGCCTGATACAGGAATAACAATTCAAATGACTGCCGGATCCAAATTGACCATTGGTGCTGCATATGGAGCAAATAAAGGTACAGATGCATATAAAAATAACATTAATCAGTATGTAACAATTGTTGGCGGTACTATTGGTGATGATGGTGTGATTAACGCTGGAGATAATCCTGGAGGTAATCCGGGAACGGATCCTGGAACAGATCCTAAGACACCTGATACCGGAACTGTAAAAGTAGGCGATGAAGTCCAGGAACCTGATAAGACACCCAAAGAATCCCCTACCTACAAAGTAGTTTCTACAGATGAAGATAATCGTTCAGTAACCTACGAGAAGCCTGCTGAAAATGCCAGCGGAACAGAGACGGTTAAGGCTACGGTTACACTTGCGGATAAGAAAGAATATAAAGTAACAGGCATTGGTGAAGGTGCATTTGCTAACTTTGGTGGAAAAGATAATATCACCGGAATTGTTATCAGTGACAGCGTAGAAGAAATCGGAGCCGGTGCTTGTAAGGACTGCAAAAATCTTGAGTCAGTCAAGATTGGAAGCGGAGTAAAGAAAATCGGAGCTAATGCTTTTGCAGGCTGCGCAGCGCTTACCACTGCAGATCTTACCGATAACGTTGAAGAAATCGGTGCTTCGGCATTTTCAGATTGCGCCAAGCTTAAATCACTTACAATCGGTAAGAAGGTTAAGAAGATCGGTGCCAAGGCTTATTACAACTGCTCAGGATTAAAGAACATTAAAGTTAAGTCAACTTATCTCACCAAGAAGTCCAAGGTTGGGAAAAAGGCATTTTTCAAAATCAATAAGAAGGCTAAGGTTAAGGTGAAGATGAGCAAGGGTGATGCAAAGAAATTTAAGGTAAAGACAATCAAAGTCTTCAAAAACAAGAGCATTGGATATGTTAAGACATGGAAGGTAAGCTGATTTTCTGAATTGAAGAAATAAATAAAGCCGGTAGGCGTACTTGATAATCAAGCTGCCTGCCGGCTCTTTATTATATTCAGCTTCACCATACAAAGGTTACCGCATTAGCTACATCTTCAGTGATTGTGTTGTCTTTAACCAGCTTCTTAAGCCAGATGTCAAGGTTATCAGCCTTGTGGTTTGTCTGGATAAAGTGGATGCTTTTGCCTTCTACATTTGTTGAAAGAAAGAGTTCATACATATACATTGGTGAGAAACCTCCATTAAATCATTCTCTGTTTTTCTTTCATTCATCTTGGCCATTTGAATGTTCTTTTTCGCTTACAGAAGATATATCGATGGGCACCCCGAAAAACTTTAGCCTGTTTTTTAATGTTTTTTTTATTTTTTTTATAAGCTGTTTTGTGAAAATTATTTTCAAAAACAGCAATAGAAAATCCATATATGGTATCATGCATATAAACTAATATGACATATACATAGGAGTATTGAATGGCTTCTAAGAAGTATCAGAACAGGTTTGCCAGGAAAAAAGCAAAATTTAAAAATGAGATCAGAAATGCAGATGCAGCGTTCCCAAGGCAGGAGTTTGATGCCTATTGGGATAAGCATATAGCTGAAATAGGACGGGACGTTCTTTTATTTTGCAGAAGCGCCCTTCGAACGGAGAGATTCCATGTTGACGGAAAGACGGCATATGGAAAAGTACAAAAGCAGGAGCTCTATAGAGGTAATATTGAAAAGTTCTGTAAACAGCTTTCGGGGAAAATGCATCCTTCGCTTCTTACTGAATTTTTCCCGGGAATTCCGCATGCAATTTACGAGCATTTACTTGAAGCGCAAGATCCAGCCATAGTCACCTTTGTCTCTAAGACAAGAGAAAAAGCAGCTTCAAGGCTCATAATTAAGTATCTGAGAAAGACCAGGAAAATATGGGACTTAGTTACATATCTTCAGGATAATCTGATGGAAGAGGATGTGCTTACAGATCTTGGGAAAAATCCCAGATATAAATATCTGACTAAAAAGCTTATGCAGGCCATACAGGCGCAGAAACTTCTCTATGAAAATATCCAGACTTCAACACCTGATGACCTTACAACGCTCTTTCCGCTTGCAAGGCAGATGAAGAGAAAGTTCATAATCCATATCGGACCGACAAATTCAGGAAAAACTCATCAGGCGATGGAAGAGTTAAAGAAGGCCGGGAGCGGAATTTACCTTGCACCACTCAGATTACTCGCCTACGAGCAGTATGAGAGGATGAATAAAGACGGTGTTCCCTGTTCAATGATTACCGGTGAAGAGCGCATATTGATGCCGGGATCATATCATCAGGCATCAACCATTGAGATGCTTGATATTAAGGAAGAGTGGGATATGGCTGTAATAGATGAAGCCCAGATGGTTGCCGATGAGCAGCGCGGAGGCTCCTGGACAACAGCTATTCTCGGAGTGAGGTCTAAACTTATTCATCTTTGCGCATCTCCTGATGCTGAGGATACTCTGATACAAATGATAGAATCCTGCGGTGATACCTATGAGATAACCTACCATGAGAGAATGACACCGCTTGTTATGGATGAAAATGCTGTGGATTTCAGCTTCCCCGAGGCTGTACAAAATGGTGATGCGCTGATTGTCTTTTCAAGAAGAGATGTACACAGCGTAGCGGCAGAGCTTCAGGATAATGATATTAAATGCAGTATTATATATGGGGCACTTCCTTATGATGTCCGCCACAGGGAAGCGGAGAAATTCGCGAGCGGTGAGACAGGTGTTGTAGTTGCTACGGATGCGATAGGAATGGGCATGAATTTGCCTATAAGGCGCGTTGTTTTTCTCCAGACAGTGAAATATGACGGAAAAGATGAGAGACCGCTCAACTCCTCAGAGGTAAAGCAGATTGCCGGAAGAGCCGGAAGATATGGGATTTATGACACAGGATATGTGACCTCATATTATGACTATGAAATTATAAAGAAGTTGTTGTTTAAAAAGACTGTTCCAATAGACAGGGCTATGGTCAGCATCCCGGAGGAGTTTTTATTAAAAGACGGTAAGGTATCCACAATTCTTGAACTGTGGAATCAGATACCGGCTAACGATTTTTATGATAAGGGAGACATCTCCGAAAAAATAAAAATTGCAAAGGCGCTTGAACAAATCGCCGATGATCGTGAACTGATAAGAAAGTTTATAAGAATTCCGGCAAGCCCCGACAACAAAGATACTTTTCCCGTATATCTTGAATATTACAAGGAACTTTCAGAAGGCAAGATGCCTGACCTTAGGAAAACGATTAAAGCGTACAGGGCTGATAATGTTGACGAAGATGATAAGGAGGCCCTTCAGGTACTTGAGATAAGCAGTGCTATCTACGACTTTTTATATTCTTTCACGAGAATATTCGGAGAAGAGGAAGCGCTCTCGGTAATATTATCCGGAAAAAGAAAGATATCCGAAAAGATTTTCACAATTCTGGATAAGCAGAATCTAAGCCTCAGAACCTGCATATACTGCGGTAAGAAGCTAAAGTGGTCCTTCAAGTTCAACATGTGTCAGGAATGTTATCGAAAAAGACAATTACTTAGAAGACATTAATAATGAGTGCTATGAATAATAAAAAATCCATATGGGCATGGTTCCCCGTAACTTTGTTAACAGCCTTTTTTTGCTGTGTGTTATGGGGGAGCGCTTTGCCGGCAATTAAAATAGCATATGAACTGTTCAGGATAGGCCCTGATGATACTGCATCAAGGCTTATGCTTGCTGGAGCTAGGTTTTTTCTGGCAGGAATTATGACGATAGCATTCGGGTCTATAATCAACCGGAAAGTACTTGTTCCCGGAAAGGGTTCGACAAAGTATATTGTAGTGCTTTCCATGGTCCAGACCGTGGGACAGTATTGCTTCTTTTTTATGTCACTCGCTCATATCACCGGCGTGCGCGGATCGATAATAAATGCGTCGGGCAATTTCTTTGCGATTCTTGTAGCGGTCTATCTGTTTCATTTTGAGAAATTTACACTGAGGAAATTTATTGGGTGTGTGGTAGGGGTTTGCGGAATACTTCTGATCTTTGGCGGAATAAATGCCTTTGGAAGCGAAGCGGTTACACTTCAAGGCGAAGGTGCGATGCTTACAGCAGCGTTTTTCTATGCGCTATCATCGTGTTTCATCAAGATTTATTCAAAGGAAGAAAGCCCGGTTGTTCTTAGCGGATATCAGTTCATGCTTGGCGGAGTAATTCTGTTTACAATCGGATTTTTCATGGGCGGGCACCTCATATTCGGAAGCGCATTATGCGTACTTAATCTCATATATATGGGATTTATTTCCGCCGGCGCTTATACCTTATGGGGAATTCTACTAAAGCATAATCCCGTTAGCAGAGTTTCAATCCTTGGATTCATGAACCCTGTAATGGGTGTTGTTCTGTCTGCGATACTTCTTGGCGAGAAGAATGAGGCGTTCTCTGTTAGGGGAATCGTAGCTCTGGTACTCGTAGCGGCAGGCGTCGTGATAGTTAATAGAAAAGAGTAAGATGAAATAACTACAGCAGAAAAATATGCCCCTGAGTATGATGTGGATAAGATTTTGCCAGAGCTGAATTAAATCAACTATTAAGAATACTTTCTCTATTGCTTAATACATATTTTAGATTATATCCTGTAAAATAAAGGTATGACTTGCATTTGTGATATGAGGGGTATTTGTATTGAGTGAAAAAAAGGTATTGACAGGCAGGATGAATGAACAAATACTGTTAACGGAACGGAACGGAACGGAACGGAACGGAACGGAACGGAACGGAACGGAACGGAACGGAACGGAACGGAACGGAACGGAACACCCGTCAACTGCAGCCAATCAGCCTTCGCTTATAGCTCAGCTTCTTGGGTAGTTTTGAGATGGGCGCTGTTACACAAATCAGAGATTGTGACAGCGCTTCTGGTACAGCACAATTATTGTGCCCTTTTGGGGGCTAAAATAGAATATATTAATGATGGATAACCGTCGAATAAGACAGGGGTTAGAGCCCTGTCTTATTCGACGGCTTTTTGTGTTGTGTAACATGGCTTTGCGGCAGCCATAACAGTCGTGAATAAGAAGTAAAGGAGATAATAGCTTATGAGAATTAAGAAAAGTTTTTTAGGATTCCTGTTCAGCCTGGCGCTGGTGCTTGGGCTGATCCCGGGGATGAGTTTGACGGCGTATGCTGATGATGATTACCCCACCCTCTGGGTCAACAACGTGCAGGTGACAAGCGCTAATGCAGCGAATATCACAGGAGAGGCTACGCCAACAATTAGCTATGACGTGGCTTCCAACACACTTACCCTGAATAATGCGATTATTACAAGTGGGTATCACTTCCAGGATAACTGGGGTAAGGCAGGAATCTATTATCATAAAAATAACAATAATGCCCTCAATATTGTATTAAGTGGAAATAACATTATCTCCGGGGATGACATCGGTTTTGGAATGTGTGGCAGTTATGACTATCATGGTAAATTTAATTTCTCAGGTAATGGTACCCTTACTACACAAGGAACATCATCCGGAATCTATATGCGAGGTGGAGGCGTACAAATCGATAGCGGAACAATCAATGCATTGGGAGATTCTTCTAGCGGAATAAACGCTAAATTTGAAGTTGTCATAAATGGTGGAACTGTGGAAGCGAAGGGAGCTAAACAAGGAATTGATGCTGGTTATGGTGTTAGCATAAAAGGCGGTGATGTTACTGCGATAGCGGAGGACGACAGTAATCCTGATGCTGCTGCAATATCCGGTTATAATGGTAAACATAGTTTTACAGGTGGAAATGTGACAGTGAAAGGTGGAAAGTATGGGATTAAAATGGGCGGTTCTTATGATATAGAAATCGGTTCAAACATTACTTCCGTAACCATAACTGGTACAACAAGGGCAATTTATACTAATCAAAAGGTCATTAATTCTGTCGCAGGCAAGGGTTGGTCCACAGTAGAAGGAACTGGTGATGGAACAGAAATCCCCATAAATACAAGCGGTGGAAGCCTGGGATCCTACAAAAAATTATTGTTCCCTTACAAAAAACCAGCTGCAACCGTAACAACTGCTCCGACAGCCAAGAAATTGACCCACACCGGTGCGGCACAAGAACTGGTGACAGCCGGCGAAGCTTCCGGCGGCACGATGCAGTATGCATTAGGCAAGGACGCAACCACAGCTCCGACAAATGGCTGGAGCACATCCACCCCCAAAGGCACCGATGCCGGAACCTATTATGTATGGTACAAAGTTGTAGGAGATGACTCACATAAAGACTCTGATCTGTCATGCGTAGAAGTCCAAATAAAAGAAAAGAAAGACGATAGTACTATCGAAACAAAAGTAGAGAAAAAGGATGATACTCCTGAAGTAAAGGTAGAAGGCCTTGATTCTGAACTTGCTGAAGGCGTTATGACAGACGAAGAGAAAGCTAAGGTTAATTCCGGTGATAACGTATCACTTACGCTGCAGATGACAAATATTGATTCTTCTGTTCCGGAAGAAGAAAAGAATCTTACTGACAATGCACTGAAAAATGAGAATAAGAATAGTAAAGTCGGCATGTTCTTTGATATTTCTCTATGGATTAAGGTAGGTCAGGGCGAAGCAAGGCAAGTGACTGAAACAGGTAAAAAAGTGATCAAAGTTACTTTACAGGTACCGGATAATCTCAAGGCACCGGCAGGAGTCAAGAGAAACTTTTATGTGATTCATATACATAACAAGGCTGCAAAAGTAATAGCTAAAACTACATCAATGTCCATACCTCTTAGCCTGGATGGTTTTTCAACCTTTGCTCTGGCATATGCTGATGAAGCTGATACAGAAGCAGGTAACATTTTCTTCTCAGGTGTAAAGATAACTCAGAAGGATGGAAAAATCGCTGTTTCATGGGATAAAACTAAAGGTGTTGCAAATTATGAAGTATATGCAACCTACTGTGGAAATAG
Organism: Butyrivibrio sp. ob235; assembly: GCF_900109475.1. Taxonomy (NCBI): domain Bacteria; kingdom Bacillati; phylum Bacillota; class Clostridia; order Lachnospirales; family Lachnospiraceae; genus Butyrivibrio; species Butyrivibrio sp. ob235. The sequence goes on along the minus strand of NZ_FOBE01000005.1, from coordinate 46,210 downwards.
TTATTCCAAGAAGGCAACAGCTACAACAAAGAAGAACACCATAACATTAAAGAAGATAAACAATAAGAAGATCAACTTTAAGAAGAACTTTAAGCTCTATGTTGTTGCATATGACAGTGATGGAAATCAGGTCGGAAAGACCGTCTCAGCTCACTTCGCTGGAAAAGACAACAAGAAATATAAGAACATCAAAACGCTTAAGCTCTCAACAAAGACCATAACTGTAGCAGTAGGAAAGACATCCAAGATCAAGGCATCAACAACCCTTGAAAAAGGCAAGAAGAAGGAACTCTCCGATAGCCATGCTGCAAAATTCCGCTACAAATCAACCAATAAGAGTATCGCAACGGTTGATAAGAACGGAAAAGTAACAGGCGTAAGCGCCGGCAATTGTGCGGTTTATGTATATTCTAGAAATGGATTGGCAAAGAAGGTGACCGTGACTGTAAAGTAAGATAGCCTACAACTACAAAAAATAACTGAGCTTATGGGGGCTGTGCACCAGGCCGAGCAGATGCCTGTACACAGCTCCCTTTTACTCTTTAACTGATTACGTGTAAGATATGAGTCTGGAAAAGCCGGATTCCAGTGGACATTTTCTATATTTGCCAGCAGGAAGTCATATGTTTCTTTAGATTCTTTTCAGATGACAAATTTTTATTGACATGATATTTCAAACAGTGTAAGATAGCCAAGGTCTTTTCGACACCGACAGTTCGTTTGCACCATCCTGTCGTTAAACAAAACCAGGGCTGATTGGAAATATCTATGTATTCTGATTGCTCTGCGTGCTAATGCGCAGAGTTTTTTTTGATTCGTTGTTTCTGACCTGCTCTGAGCATATATAAAGAGAGGTTACAGATAATGAATTTATTTCTTGGAATTTTTGAGTTAGTCGTTTGTTTTTCCGGCGTTGTAATTATGGACAGGCTTTTTGGCAAGTGGGGGCTTTATACCTGGATGGCTCTTGCTGTAGTATTTGCCAACATACAGGTTTCAAAGCAGGTCGATATTGCAGGTATATCCACTGCGCTCGGCAATGTAATGTTTGCTTCAACCTATTTGGCTACAGATATCCTCAATGAAAAATACAGCGTAAAAGCCAGCAAAAATGCCGTTAAAATTGCGGCCGCTTCACTTATCGCATACATCGTTTTTGCGCAGTTTACCCAGAGTTTTATCCCCAACGCTTATGACGCTGTGGATCCCGGTATGAAGACTATTTTTGCTATGTCAGTAAGAATCACAGCTGCATCCGGTCTTATGTTTGTGCTGTCAAACTGGCTCGATGTAATCTTATATCAGAAGATTAAGGAAAAAACCAACGGAAAACACATGTGGTTTAGAAATAACATCTCCACAATCCTTTGCAACTGTGCTGAGAACTTTGCATTTTCCATTCTTGCATTTATCGGCACATATGATCTCCTTTACTGCCTTGAGATAGCAGTTGCAGGCTCACTGATTGAGATGCTTATTGCTCTCTGCGATACACCTTTCCTGTACCTTGCGAAAATCAGCAAAAAATCAGGAATTCTTATTGAAGAGGAAAATGAAGAAAACAAAGAAGATGCGGAAGATGTCACCGAGGCTGCAGCATGATACATGATCTTGTAAGATATCAGTTTGATAATAAGAGCGCCCTGCCAAGGGAAAATGTGCTTTTGGTATCACTTGGATGTTCATGGGGGAAATGCGCCTTCTGCGATTATCAGGATGATAAATCATCTTCTGTCCTGGCATGCGACGCTGTAAACAAGAAGGTTCTTAAGCAGGTAAGAGGCAAAGATATTGGCTCTTCATGCCTTGACGTTACCTGTTCTGCTTCTTATACCGAGCTTCCTTTTACCACCATGAATTACATAAGGGAAACCTGCGCGGAAAAAGATATAAAAACCGTCATCCTTGAGGGGCATTACATTTACAGGGACAGTAATCCTTTTTTCGTAGACTTTTTTAAAGCTTACGACATCGATGTTCTTTTCAGATGCGGAGTGGAAACCTTTGATGAAAAACTCAGGGAGGACTATTTGCATAAGGGATTACCCGGTGTCACCCCTGAAGGATTATCTGAGCATTATCAGTGGATTAATCTGATGTATGGCATGCAGGGACAGACCATTGATCAGCTAAAGAAGGACATAGAGATTGGTCTTGCGCATTTTAAACGTATAAACCTGAGTATTTTCACTACAGTTCCGGGAGGCCCCTTGCGGGATGTGGCTGCCATAACAGATTTTTACAGTAGTGATTTTTATAAAGAGTTACTTGATAATCCCAGGATTGATATTTTTGATGAATGGGACGAAGGTAACGATCACAATGTAGGGCATGATATTTGATTGCCCTACATCAGTTCTTTCAATTTTTTTAGTATGGATTCCTTATCCATGTAGTCAATTTCACTCATGGCTATACCGGAAGTGTTTTCCGTGGCCTCTAAAAATTTTTGCTTATATTCATCTTCTGAAACGGGTTCATTCATCCAATTCCATTCGCCGTGTTCCATCGGATCCCAGCTATTATAATCGTCATCATCCGGGTATTCTGTCACATCAAAGCCGCCATATTGAGTATAGTTGATTGAGCCGTCCTTCATCTCATAGATTGTGTCGGAAGGGAGGCCCAGAGGAGCCTGGATTGCGCTGTCAAGCAGCTTGCCGGTGCCGGGAAGATAGTAGAGAGTTCCTCTGTAACCTCCGGCTGAAGCGACTCCGTCACCTAAATCATCATTCATAACAACGCCCTGATCATTATAGCAGACTATCATGTAGGGCTGCATTCCGGGATCAGGCCTGTTTTCATTGGTACAGGTCGCGAATAGTTCCAGTGTGCCGTCTTCGTCAAGGTCAATCAGCTGAAAACCATCCCATTTAAGCGGATCAGCCTGATCAACGATGGTGTAGTATTCTTCATAAATATTGTAGTCAGTTTTTGCTTTGGCAGTAGGAGCAGGCATATCAAAAACTGCTTTTTCCATTACATCAGGGTCAACAAATTTGTAAGTATCCATGTAGGCTTCGTATTCCTGCATGGTTATGGGCTTACCATTGTAGGTGAAGTCACTGTTTTCGTTATAGACGTCTTCCTCAGCATCGAAGTACTCAGCATAGATGCTCATCTGTTCGACAATCCTGCCCTCAGCATCATATCTGGCCAGATCCTGGTACTGCCTTCCCATATGAGAAAAGTCGCTGTGGCTGATATATGTATGTCCGTTACCTTCATAAACAGAGCAAAAAGCCGAAGTTCCGTCTCCACAGGTAAGAAGATAAACAGATCCGTCCTTTACATCAAAAATATCAAAGCCGTAGGAAGGTTCATTGATAAGAAGTTCTTTTTCTCCATCCTCATCAACATCGTAATAATATGCCTGCAGCTCGCCATATAGATCTATCATTTCCTGATATTTTTCCAGGAAATAGCTACCCTCTACGCGAAGCGTGTTATTCAGGTAGCTCTGATACAGAACGCGGTTGTCGTCCTCTTCTGTAGTATTTTCTGTGCTGGATTCATTTGTGTTGTCGGTAGAAACTTCAACTTTTTCTGATGTTGATTCGGACTCACCGGTATTATTTTTAGCTGCGGGAGTATCACATCCGCTTGTTGCAAATGCAATCGCAAGAGCTGAAAACATCGCAGCTATAACATTTATTTTTACATACTGTTTTTTGAACATTTTATACCTCCACAGTAAGAGTGATTTTTAACATGTGTTCCTATACAAAATAATGCATATTACCGACTAATTGCAACATTTTTCGGATGCCGACTGTATTATTAGTAGAACATCATGAAACACACATCATGGAGTGTATGTATAAAAAGGTAAAAGGGGACATGTGATGAAAAAGAAATATCCGTTACTTAGAATAATCCCGGTATTTTTATATTTATCCACAATAGGACTGGATCATGTTTTACATTGGAAGACATTTGATTTAAGAACGATACCGACAGTGCTTATGATAGGTCTTATTGGAGGAATGTTTGGCGTTGCTTACGGCACTGCCGCATTTGTGGCATTTTTGTTTGCAAACGGAACAAACAGGCAGTTAGACATCATAATGATGCTGATGGTCATAGTCTGCTGTGTTATCAGCTTTGCGACCGGATACGCAGGAATGATGATTTTGGGCATCGAGGGAGCAGCCGGGCTCGAGGGATGGATGCTGAATACATTTTTCGGGATTTGTTATGTGGTAGCATCAGTAGCAATCACGATCAGGAACTTTATGAGATACTAATAAATTGACATTTTCCGAATAATAATATATATTGATTGTATACAATCAAGTAGCGCAAGCGGCAATATTGTTATATGGAGAAAAAGTCATGGATAAAAAGCTTACATTCCACAAACCGTCATTTGAAGAGGCTGCAAAGCTTTCGGAGATTTATGCACTAAGAGGAAATAAGACCTGTGACAGCACAGTTCTTGATACCTATATTTGGAAGAATTTATATAACACAGAGGTATATATAGAGGACAAGGCTGCAATTATTCTTATGAAAGATGAAGCGGGATATTTTGCGGCAATGCCCTATTGTAGAGAAGAGGAGCTTCCCAAATATTTTGAGCTTTTGAAAAAATATTTTAATGATGAGCTTGGCTGTCCGCTCAGGATAGACCTGGCAGATGAAGATGCGCTTGATGTGCTGGGATTATTGAATAATCCAAATTATATGGTAGAAGAGGAAAGTGACCTTAAGGATTATCTCTATGATGCTGAAGAACTTAGAACTCTTCCGGGTAAGAAATATCAGAAGAAGAGAAATCTTATAAACAAATTCATGAAGGAGTATGAGGGCAGATGGGAGTATAAGACCATGTGCTGTGTCGATGAGTATTTTCTTGAAATTTTTATGGAAAAATGGGTGGAGACCAGATTATCCGAAGGTGTAGAGAGCAGAGATACGCTTCTTGTTGAAAAGGATGGAGTTATTGATATTTTGCGTAACTGTGATAAGGTGACCTTTAGAGTAGGCGGTATTTTTATCGATGAAGTTTTGGAAGCCTTTACAATCGGCTCTTATAACAGCAGGGAGAAGATGGCAGTTATTAGCATCGAAAAAGGCAATTCCAATATCCCCGGTATATATCAGGTTATAAATCAGCAGTTTTTACTTAATTCATATGAGGATGCTAAAATTGTCAACAGAGAGGATGACATGGGCATCGAAGGACTAAGACGGGCTAAGGAGAGTTATAATCCAATTGGTTATGCCAGGAAATACAGAGTCTGTGAGAAGGCAGCGTGCAATCATTTATACGAGAAAATAGCATGATAACAGAGTATTTGGATAAAAACAAAACAAGAAGTCTGTATGAAGAGGCTTTTGATGATCCTAAAGCCTTTGTTGATTATTATTATTTGGATAAGTGCCTGGACAATCGTATGATAGTCAGCCTGGAGGATGGTGAGGTAATATCAATGCTTCATCTGAATCCATATTATATAAATTTGTGCGGAAAGGTTGTTAAGAGTTACTATGTGGTGGCTGTGGCAACCAAAGAGGGCAGACGCCATGAGGGGCAGATGTCCGCAGTTTTTCGGGAAGCTTTTGAACTTATGAAAGAAGAACGCGTTCCGTTTATTTATCTCATGCCCGTGGATGAATCAATATACTCCTGGATGGGATTTGAAAAGATATGCGACTTTATCACAGAAAGAATCCGGGATTTTGTAGAGATCAGGAAACGCTATGATGTTTTTTGTATGAGAGATGAAGATTATATAAGGAGAATGAACAAGGAAGAAGCATTAAGAGCGGAGGATAGCGGAGAAGTTTTACCGGATAGCCCAATCATAATGGCCAAAATCACGGATCTTGATTCATTTTGCGAAGCGGCTGGTTACTCTTTTGACAGTGACGAAGACGCGTTGAAATGGCTTAAGAGCAAAAGAATATATATAAGTGAAGAAGTATGAGAAACCTGAGTGCATTTATATGTCTCAGGTTTTTTATTATTGAAAACTATCTTAAAAAAATCTAAACTGCGCCAATTGTGAATAAGATAAGTTTATAATAAAAATGTATGATTATATTATTGGGAAGTTATGCGATAAGACACTGATAATGAGCACATATAGCAGGAGACTTCATTATGTGGATCGAGTTTTCCGACATAATAGGTATTGCAATAGTTATTTATGTTGCTGTGCTTGTTCGAAATAATAAGCATCTGAGAAAAGATGCCAGATTCGGCATCCTTTTTTCCGGTGCGATGCTTGCCGGTCTCTACTGCCTTGATATGTTGTGGTATGTGCTTCAATATACACTTCCGAACAATGAGTCAACCGATTATATTCTAAATTTAGTTACTTGCATTATTTCCCTGCTGATACCGGTGGGACTTAGTACCTTTTTTATAATATATATACAAAGAGGCAGGAGACTCAGACATTTCGTGGGTCTTATCCTTATGCTGATTCTTGCGATATCGGACATAGCCAATATCTTCACTCCGATTGTTTTTTATCATAAAGATTCCTACATGGTTTTCAGACCCTTTGGACTGGTGATGCATATACTATGTTTTGGGGCTTTTATGATACTCCTTGCAGATATGGTTATTGCCACGGCTTTTGATTATGAAAACATCTTTCTTGCAGGATTTGTCGGTCTTACAATGCTCTTGGGCTTCCTTGCGTCATGGATTAACTATGATCTTAAAACTTTGTGGGTAGGACTTGGGATAGCGTATCTGCTTATGTATCTGGCGGTATCTGAGCTTTACAACAAAAAGGATGTTATAACGAATCTTCCAAACAGAAATGCCTACGAGAAAACTATGGCATATATTAAAGACAAATATAATGCTATTTTGATGGTCGATATGAACGATCTTAAAAAATATAATGACACCAAGGGTCATAAAACCGGAGACCGTTATATCTACGCAACGGCAAGGACTCTGGCAGATGCTTTTGAAGGTCATGGAAGGCTATACAGGGTTGGCGGAGATGAATTCTGCCTTGTATCCAAAGATTCAGAGGAGGTGCTTGATGCAATTGCAGCATCTGTTTTGGAGAAAGGCAGTTGTGATGAGAAATACGGTGATTTTCCGATAAGCTTTGCTTATGGTATAGCTAAGCGGCATGAAGGCGATACACATGAGCAGGTATATGATAAGGCAGACAGAATGATGTACGCAAATAAGGATATGACTAAGGAGAAGGCGCATGGTTCTTTATCTGACAAGTAGTTTTATCCCATATAAAGTGCAGGGGGCTCGAGAAAAAGCAGAACCCTTGGATAACTACGGCTTTTTTGATGAACTTAAAACTGAATGGCCTAAAGACGCAAAACTCCTCTATGTGCCTTGCAATCCGGAGAAGGTTAAAGAAAACGGGAAAAAAAGGCAGATCATTCTGGATATATTTGCTTCTGCAAATATATCTGTCAGTGAATGTAAAACTCTAACGGAAGAGGATTCGGCTAATGACATGGTGGCATGGTCAGATGTGATATTCCTCGCAAGCGGTCATGCTCCGTCGCAGCTTGCATTTATGAAGCGTATAGGATTAAAGGAAGCACTTTCTGGATATGATGGCGTTATTATCGGACAGGGTGCAGGTGCGATGAATGCTGCATTCTATGTGTATCATACGCCGGAACTTGAAGGTGAAGCGGTAGATCCCAACTATGTCAGGTTTTCGGATGGCCTGGATCTGACTAACATTCAGATAATTCCTCACAGAGATTATATAAGAGAGCGAAGTGTGGATGGTCTGAATTTAATAGATGATATTGTTATTCCTGACAGCTTTGGCTGTAAATTTTATCTGATATCTGACGGTAGTTATTTTAAAGTAAAAAACGGAGAGACCTCGTTTTTCGGAAAAGGTGAAGTAATTGAAGACGGAGTTATTTATCCCATTAAACCGGGAAAAATTATTCCGTTTATGAGTTATGTTGAACAGCCTGTGATAAGAAGCCTTATTTCCGAAGGCTATGACATGATCTTTGCTGTAGAAAAGAATGAAGAAAGATGTGAGGTCTATCATTTGGATGTGAGCCTCTGGGGAATTTTCACAGAGAGCAGATTCGATTATAAAGAAATATGCAAAAGACTTTCGCAGACACTTGTAAAGGAGGAGCAGGAGATATTTCTCGAACAGGTCAGAATATCCTCAATACAGGAAGAATTGGCAAAGCGAGGCGAGTTTGTAAGAACTGTTCATGTGGATTATGAGGATGGTCGCCGCGCTAAGAACATCAGAGCAAAGGAAGTTCCGGGGTATCCGGACTGGCTGATGATGATTTATATTGACATAACATCTGTTCTTGATTATGACTGGATGACAGATGAATATGCAAGGACAGGCTTTTTGGACAGAGCAAAGCTCTTCCTGTCCGAATTGCACCGAGATGACCACTATTCACTCGTGTTTGCTAATGTAAAAGGGCTGAAAGCCGTAAATGAATTGTTTGGCAATCAAAAGGGAGATCTTGTAATATTCCAGACGAGGGATGCCCTCAGAAAGTATCTTCATCCTGTTCTTATGGGGAGACTGGAGGGGGATAACTTTGCCCTTATAACTGCGGATGAGAACCTTGTTGAAAAAAATATAAAATCGATGTGCCGGCAGGTTTTCAGGACTGAATCCATAAAATACAGCTACGAAATATACTGCGGAATTTTCCGTATAACAAATCCGAGAGTTGGTATATCCGCTATTTTGGACGGGGCGAAGCTCGCTGAAAAGAGTATTCGAAACAACAAGCGAAATCAGCTGTTTGCGTACTATGATGATTCGATGAAGGAGAATTATGTAAAGCAGAGATTCCTGTTGTCGGATTTTGAACGCGCGCTGGCAGATAATGAGTTTATGCCGTATTATCAGCCAATAGTCAATGCGAAGACAGGAGAGATAGTCAGTGCGGAGATGCTTATAAGATGGCAGCACAGAGATCTTGGTATGGTATCTCCCGGAGATTTTATTCCTATTATTGAATCGGAGGGAAAGACAGCTATTCTTGATAAATTCATGCTTGAAAGCGGGATTGATTTTATTGAAAGGTGTTATGCTGCCGGAAAAATGGCGGTACCCTGTGCGATTAACCTCTCCAGAGTGGATTTTTATGATTCATTATTTATGGAAAATATATTCGAATCAATAAAAGGCAAGAAGATAGAGCCTGCTATGGTCAGATTTGAGGTAACCGAGTCTGCCTATGCGGATCTTGAGACAAAGGCTCTTGAATATCTTGGCAAACTAAAAAAGCATGGAATTCAGATCCTTCTTGATGATTACGGAAGCGGTATGAGTTCATTATCAATGCTTGAAACCTTTGATTTTGATATTATAAAACTCGACATAGGCTTTATTAGGAAAATCGGTATCAACAAGAAATCCGAATCCATAATTATTTCTACGATAAAGCTCGCACATTCCATAGGTGCCAAGGTTACGGCTGAAGGAGTGGAGAATGAGAAACAGCTTAAGTTCCTTCAGGATGCGGACTGTGACTATATTCAGGGATTCTATTTTTACAAGCCTTTGCCCGAAGCTGAATTCGAGAAATTGCTTAAATAGAGAGTTTTAAATATTCGCCAGAAGAATTTTTGCAAGGCCGTCGTTATTATTATCGGTTTCGGTGATAATATCGGCGGCTTTTCTTACATCATCTGTTCCGTTGATCATTCCGATTCCAAGACCTGCGGCTTCGATCATTGAGATATCGTTTTCTTCGTCACCTGCCGCCAAAGTGTTTTCATGAGGAATGCCCAGGTAATCTGCAAGCCTTGTAACTGCGCTTCCTTTTCCCGCCTCTGAATTAAATATTTCGAGATAGTAGGGATTGGAGTACAGAAGAGTAAGCTTATCTCCGGCAAGTTCTTCGACAGCAGCTTTGAAACGATCTATTTTTTCTCTGTCATGAAGCTCTATTCCTATTATTTTGCAGGGGATATCGGTGAGAGCAGAGTTTATGTCTTCTGAAACTATATATGGGGTATGTATCACTCTTCTATAGTATTTAAGCTCTTCATCCTCGGCCGGAGTAACTATATTTTCATCTGTATAGGTGTGGCAGTGAACACCGTATTCTTTTGATAAAGCAAAGATGTCGGGAATCATATCAAAAGGAATACCGGTTCTGTATACATCTTTCTTATTGTCGCAGTCATAGATCTGTGAACCGTTATAGGCAATAAGGAAACTTCCGGGGAAAAACAGATTATTTTCTCTCTGTACAGACATTGCACTCTCTAAAGCACGACCTGTATTAATGGCAAAATGATTACCGGCATTTGTAAATTGTATAAGGGCCTCCATGGTAACGGGAGACACCTTTTTTTCTTTGGTCAAAAGCGTACCATCCAAATCTGTGAAAAAAATCTTGCTCATATAAAACTCCGTTCAAAAACAAAATGACAATACTTTTTGCATTATAAACTTTTATATCACATCTGTAAAAGTTTATTTTTTTATAAGATTACGTTTATTTTGATACTAGTTTTGGCGCATATAATGAAAGTAGGGGACTTTAGCCATAGGGAGCATTCGCTTATGAAGAAAAGATTCGGGCTTCTGGCGAGATTTACTATTATTTTTCTGTTATTCATGATAATTATGATAGTAATCAGCGCGGTAGCTACCTATATGATCCAGGAAGACAACTACACATTGCAGCAGGAGAGGCGAATCAAGGAAGTTACTAATTGTCTTGAAGCTTTAATTGAAGCTGACGGAGATGAATTCAGGCTTATGCAGGAATATTTCCTTGAGAACCATGAGAGCATAGTCATCCCATATGATTACGACGGCAATTATATTCCTGCCAGAAACGAATGGGAGAGAATATTTTCCGAGCAATACGGCGGAGAAGTTTTTGAGAAAACCATAGCGTTTTCTGATATGACTGATGAAGCTAAAATAGCTTTTACTACATATAAATATGAGCAATGGCTGAATATTTTTGAAGAATTCAATGAGGAGTTTGGTACTGAATACGTTTATTATCTTGTACCGACTGATACGCCTCCGCTTATGTACTATGTCTTCGACGGACTCAGAACAGAAAAGGTAGTAGACGGAAAGAGCATCATGGAGTTCGATTTTGATGTGGAGGTTCCTGAAGACAGTTATCCCAAGCTATGGGAGACATATCAGACTGGAAAAAGTCCCAGCGGCTATGATTCCTATGATAATCAGTTCGGCAAGACTTATGGATACTATACTCCACTATATGTAAGCGGGGAGATGATAGGCATAGTATGTGCGGATATCACCGTGGAAGCGGTCAACAAAGGAATTCTGAATAACACTATTAAAGAAGTGGTAATAGTGGCTGTTATTTTATTGCTGTGTATGTATAGCATGCTGTGGTTTATAAACCACCAATACATTTTTAAGCTTCGTAAGATGGAAAAGTTCATGGACGAATATGCAGATAATAAAGAGGTTTCCATGGCTGATAAATTCGATAACATCAGTTTGGGAAACCATGAGATTACAAATCTCGCAAGAAGAACAGCTGCTATGATTCGTGAACTTAACGATTATATGCTGAACCTGATGAAGACCTCAAAGGAGCTTCATAGCACCAAGGAACATGCAGCAGAGATGGCGGAACTTGCCCAAAAGGATGCCCTTACGGGAATCCGTAACAAGACAGCCTATGACAAAGAGATAATAAAGCTGGACAGGGAGCTTAGGCGTAATCCTGATGTTGAGTTTGCTATTGCCATGATTGATCTTAATTTCCTGAAACGCATAAATGACAATTATGGTCATGAGCAGGGGAACATAGCAATTAAGAGACTTTGCGATATCGTATGTAAAATCTTCTGCCATTCGCCTGTATTTCGTTTGGGCGGAGATGAATTTGCCGTGGTATTATGGGGAAGTGATTTTAATAACAAAGATGCACTTCTTAATGAGTTTGCAAATAAATTAAAAGAGATGGAAAAAGATGATACTCTTAAGCCCTGGGAAAAAATATCAGCCGCTATTGGACTTGCAGTATATTCACCGGGAATTGATGAGAATGTAAGTGATGTATTTAAAAGAGCTGACAGTATGATGTATGAAAATAAGAAAGAGATGCGGGCAACGAGAGACTGATAGTATGTTAAAATAGTAACTGCAAAAAACGAAGATTATTGCTACTGGTTATATAATTTGATTATACGGAGACAGGTATGAAAAAAGTTGACTTACACACTCATTCTACGGCTTCGGATGGGACCTACAGCCCCTCCGAGCTTATCAGGTATGCCCATGAAATTGGGCTTTCTGCAATAGCTCTTACCGATCATGATACTATTTCCGGCCTTTCGGAGGCGATAGAAGAGGGAGATAAGTATCCTGATCTTGAAGTAATTCCCGGTATCGAATATTCAACTGTAAGAAATGGCAAGGATGTTCATGTGGTCGGCCTTTATATCAATTATAAGGATGATGATTTCAAAAGATCACTTCAAAGCTTTATTGATTCCAGGGAAGAACGCAACAGGAAAATGTGTAAAAAGCTGACAGACGCCGGAATGCCGATAACCTATGAGGAACTGGTGGAGAATAATCCCGGAGCTGTAATTACGAGGGCTCATTTCGGAAGACTCCTTCTTGCAAAGGGGTATACAACAAGCATTAAGGAGGCGTTCGACAGATTCATCGGAGATCATTGCCCATGCTATGTACCCAGGGAAAAAATAACACCTGAAATGGCAATAGAGCAGATTATTTCAGGTGGCGGAATTCCGATTCTTGCCCATCCTGTACTATACGGACTTGGAAGAGATGCGATGGATGAGCTTGTTCATTCCATGAAGGATGCGGGGCTTGTGGGTATCGAAGCTATATATGGAACATATACTGCACAGGATGAGCGGGACATGAAAAGTATTGCGGCTAAGTACAACCTTCTGATAAGTGGCGGCTCGGATTTTCATGGCGGAAATAAACCGCATATAGATCTTGGCTGCGGTACCGGCAGGATGGTTGTTCCGTATGAGGTGGTGGAAAAAATTAAAGAGTATAGGAAATAAAAAACAGCATCGTCAGTATGGCGATGCTGTTCTTTCTATATATTCTGTTTCTGAAAATTATTTAATTTTGATTCTTGCAGAAGCGGACTTAGTCTTTTTACTGGTGACTAAGGACAACTGAAGATAAAGAGTCTGTCCTGCTTCAAGAGTGACTTTTCCGGTTCTCTTGGCAAGATAATTTTTATACTTTCTGGAGCCTACACTCAGCCAATTGTGCTCTTTTCCTTTTGTGTCAAAATAAGCAAAATCAAGAACGTCTGAATCTGAATTTACAGGACGGGTCTGTCCGAAAAGTGATCCAAGGCAGCTTTTTGCACCCTTTGCTTTTATATTGCTGACTGTAATGGTGTATGTTCTTGATTCCGGTGCTACGAATTTTACATAGCCCTCACAGAAAACACCTTCGGTTTTTTTGACAACAACATTGTGAGTGCCCTTTGATATTTCTGTTGAGATTGGCTCTAACTCAGAAGCGCGTGTAGCGAATTTGTGTGCTACAGGTTTAACAGTCTTAACCTTAGCTTCTACTGTTAACGGCATAGCGAGTACAAATACCATTGCCATTACGAGTGATAATACTCTTTTCATTACCCCAATTTTGTTTCTTGTTTTCATACTTTTTCCTCCATAGAAATAAAATGAATAGTTCCCCTCACATACGATAATAATTTAACGACTTTCAAGGTATTTTGTCAATAAATAGACATTGCATTTTTGAGGGGTATCAAATATAATACCAAGTTGGTTACTTAATTATAGAAGAAACACGATCGGAGGTAGTTTTTCAATATGATCAGTGCAAACAATGTCACACTAAGAGTCGGTAAAAAGGCTCTGTTTGAGGATGTAAACATAAAATTCACCGAGGGCAACTGTTATGGAATAATTGGTGCCAACGGTGCGGGAAAATCTACTTTCCTTAAGATATTATCAGGTAAGCTTGAGACCACCAACGGAGATATTGCTATTACTCCCGGCCAGCGTCTTTCTTTCCTGGAGCAGGATCACTTCAAATATGATGAATTCACTGTGCTTGATACAGTTATCATGGGTAACGCCCGTCTCTATGAGATCATGAAGGAGAAGGACGCTATTTACGCAAAGGAAGATTTCTCTGATGAAGATGGTATCCGTGCAAGTGAGCTTGAAGCTGAATTTGCTGAAATGAACGGATGGGAAGCTGAGTCAGATGCAGAGAGCCTTCTTAACGGCCTTGGAATCGAGACTGAGTTCCACTACAAGCTCATGAAGGAACTTGATGGTAATCAGAAGGTCAAGGTACTTCTTGCGAGAGCGCTTTTCGGTAATCCCGACATTCTGCTTCTCGACGAGCCTACCAACCACTTGGATATGGATGCTATAGCATGGCTCGAGGAGTTCCTTATCAATTTTGAGAACACTGTTATTGTTGTATCCCATGACCGTTACTTCCTTAATAAGGTATGTACTCATATCGCTGATATTGATTATGGTAAGATTCAGCTCTATGCAGGTAACTATGATTTCTGGTATGAGTCTTCACAGCTGATGATTCGTCAGATGAAGGAAGCCAATAAGAAGAAGGAAGAGCAGATCAAGGAACTTAAAGAGTTCATTGCAAGATTCTCAGCTAACGCAAGTAAGTCTAAGCAGGCTACTTCACGTAAGAAGGCTCTCGAGAAGATCGAGCTTGATACTATTAAGCCCTCTTCAAGAAAATATCCTTATATTGATTTCAGACCTGAGAGAGAGATCGGAAACGAAGTACTTACAGTTGACGGAATCAGCAAGACTGTTAACGGCGAGAAGGTTCTTGATAATATTTCATTCGTTGTTCAGCATGATGACAAGATCGCATTTGTCGGTGGAAATGAGCTTGCAAAGACAACTCTTTTCCAGATTATTTCCGGCGAGATTGAGCCCGACGAGGGCACATATAAATGGGGTGTAACTACTTCACAGGCTTACTTCCCCAAGGATAATTCAAGCGAGTTTGACAATGACTATACAATCACCGAGTGGCTTACAGGCTATTCCGAGATTAAGGACGTAACCTATGTCCGCGGATTCCTTGGCCGTATGCTCTTTGCCGGTGAGGATGGTGTTAAGAAGGTTAAGGTTCTCTCCGGAGGTGAGAGAGTTCGCTGCATGCTCAGTAAGATGATGATAAGCGGTGCAAACTGCCTCATCTTTGATGAGCCTACTAACCATCTTGATATGGAATCAATCACAGCGCTTAACCAGGGTATGATCAAGTTCCCCGGTGTTGAGCTTTTTGCCTGCCGTGACCACCAGGTAGTTCAGACAACAGCAAACAGAATAATGGAAATCCTGCCTGATGGCTCACTTATCGATAAGCGCTCTACTTACGATGAGTATCTCGAAAGTGATGCGATGGCAAGAAAACGTACAGTTTACAGCACTAACGAAGACGAAGATAATGATGACTGATCATTATGTATGCATATGAAGTTGTTTTTGGGAAAAAGAGCCTACGGAGCAACTGAATATAAAGCCTTCCCCTCTGGGGAAGGTGCCTGCGTAGCAGGCGGATGAGGTTAACAACGTTAAAGCCAAAGGGAGGAAAGAAGTATGCAGGAATATAGTCCGGTAAAAGAAGGTAAGGTTCGTGAGATTTATGATGTGGGTGATGCACTCATTATGGTAGCTACCGACAGAATCTCAGCATTTGATGTAATCCTTAAGAACAAGGTTGAGAAGAAGGGCACTGTTCTTACCCAGATGTCAAAGTTCTGGTTTGATTACACTAAGGATATTGTAAGTAACCACATGATCAGCACAGATACCGCTGATATGCCCGAGTTTTTCAGAAAGCCTGAGTTTACCGGCAACAGTATGCTCTGCAAAAAGCTTACAATGCTTCCTATCGAGTGCATTGTACGCGGATATATTACGGGTAGCGGCTGGAACAGCTATAAGGAAAACGGAACCGTATGTGGAATAAAACTTCCCGAGGGACTGAAGGAATGTGACAAGCTCCCTGAACCTATCTATACTCCTTCCACCAAGGCTGAGATCGGTGATCACGATGAGAATATCGACTTTGAGCGTTCTGTTGAAGTGCTTGAAAGAGATTTCCCCGGACATGGTCAGGAATACGCAGAAAAGCTCCGCGATTATACTATCGCTCTTTACAAAAAATGCGCTGATTATGCTCGAACAAAAGGCATCATCATCGCAGATACCAAGTTTGAGTTTGGCCTTAACGAAAACGGTGAGGTAGTTCTTGGTGATGAGATGCTTACTCCCGATAGCAGCCGTTTCTGGCCTGTAGAAGGTTATGAACCCGGAAAATCACAGCCCTCATTCGATAAGCAGTTTGTAAGAGACTGGCTCAAGGCTAACCCTGAAAGCGACTACAACCTTCCTCAGGACGTAATCGATAAGACTATCGCTAAGTATGAAGAAGCCTATGAACTTTTGACCGGAAAGAAACTGTAATATAAAATAATACATGATATTAAACAGCATTGTCGAATAAATGATAATGCTGTTTTTTATGCTATTATTTAGTAGACATTTTAATTGATTATGAGCAGGAGGGAGCAGAATGTCATTATCGACACAATTTAAATTAAATAACGGAACTTCAATTCCATGCCTGGGATTTGGTACTTACAAAATTAAAGATCCGAATGAAGCTTATCAGTCTGTGAAAACAGCTCTGGAACTTGGGTATATTCATATTGATACAGCAGCTTTTTATGAAAATGAGAAGTATGTAGGCAATGCAGTTAAGGACTATATTCAGGCTTCGGGATGCAAGAGAGAGGATCTATTTGTGACGAGTAAAGTCTGGAAGACGGAAGCCGGTTACGATAAGACACTTCGTGCATTTGAGAAAACAATGGATGAGATAGGTCTTGATTATCTTGATCTTTATCTTGTTCACTGGCCTTCTTCATATGCCTTTGACGACGATTGGGAAAATACAAACAGATCAACCTGGAAAGCCATGATGGAGATATATAAGAGTGGCAGAGTAAAAGCTATCGGAGTGTCCAATTTCCTAACTCATCATCTGAACGCACTTATGGATTCGGAGATCATACCTGCAGTTGATCAGATTGAGATTAATCCGGGATTTATGCAGGCGGACACAGTGAAATTCTGTCAGGACAACGGTATTCTTGTGGAAGCCTGGAGTCCGCTCGGCCGTGGCAGATCACTGGAACATCCTGTTTTGGTGGAATTGGCGGGGAAGTATGGTAAGAGTACGGCTCAGATAATCCTAAGATGGGATTTGCAACATGATATTTTGCCGCTTCCAAAGTCGGTGCATGAGGACAGAATTAAGTCTAATTCTGAAATATTTGATTTTGAACTTTCTAACGAAGATATGGCAAAAATAGATGCCTTGGAGCCATATGGAAACTCCGGACATTCACCGGATGAAAAAACTATTCAAAAAGGCCGGAATTAAGTGTGAATTAGTTGTAAAATAAGCTTTTTATAGTGATTATTATCAAAAATGTCAAGATTTTTGTAAAAAAAGTCTTGACATTCGTTTTTTTTGTACTTGTCAAATTTTAAGTTAGATATTAAAATATCCTAGGCGTTTTAAATAAGGGTTTGAAGGAAGTTATGTAATATGTTGAAAACTCTTCTGATTATAATAGTAGTTTTGGTAGTTCTTTACCTTTTGGCGATCATGCCAAGGATGATTGGAAGACCGTCAGCAGAGAAACTTCTCAAACAGAACTTGTACGCACACAGAGGATTGCACGACAATAATACAGAAGCACCTGAGAATTCAATGGCTGCTTTTAAAAAGGCTGTCGATGCGGGGTATGGAATAGAGCTTGACGTTCAGCTCACTAGGGATGGGGTTCCCGTAGTTTTCCATGATTTTACATTGGCCAGAGTAGCCAGATATGAAGAGGGACATGTACCTGAGGATGCCGTAAGGAATGAGGACGGTAGCCTTGGGGTAGCAGGTAAGGTGATAGATTACACCTATGAAGAACTGCAGCAGTTTCATTTGCTTGAATCTGATGAGAAGATTCCGAAGTTTGAAGACTTTCTTAAACTTGTGGATGGCAAGATTCCGCTTATCATTGAGCTCAAGATAGAACTGTTTGATGTTTCGGTATGTGCGGTAGTGGATAAGATTCTTCGCGGCTATACCGGAGTGTATTGCATAGAGTCGTTTAATCCGCTTGGATTATACTGGTTTAAGCGTCATCACAAAGATATTTTCAGAGGACAGCTTTCAGAGGAATTTTTCAGAGAACCTGAGAAATTATGGCATACACCTTTGTATTATGCACTCGCATTCCTCATATTTAATTTTCTTACAAGACCTGATTTTGTGGCATATAATCACAAATATCAACGTAACTTATCAAGGAAGCTTTGCCGCGGACTATATAAGAATACAGCGGCAGCCTGGACGATAAAGAGCCAGGAAGAACTGGATAGGAACCGAGACTTCTTTGATATCTTTATTTTTGAGGGATTCATTCCTTCATGATCAATTGGTAATTACTATGTTCGACATAGTTAATTATAAAAATGTAACATAAATGGAAAGGGTTTTACCGAATCGAATAATCGGTAAGAAAGGTAGTGAACATGGCAAACAAGTGGGTTTATATGTTTAGCGAAGGTGACATGACAATGCGTAACCTTCTCGGTGGTAAGGGTGCTAACCTTGCTGAGATGACAAGCATTGGTCTTCCGGTACCACAGGGTTTCACAATCACAACTGAGGCCTGCACACAGTACTACGAGGACGGACGTAAGATTAACGACGAGATCATGGCTCAGGCTATGGAAGGCGTTAAGAAGATGGAAGAGATCAACGGCAAGAAGTTTGGTGATCTTAACAATCCTCTTCTTGTATCTGTTCGTTCAGGTGCTCGTGCATCTATGCCTGGTATGATGGATACAATTCTTAACCTTGGTCTTAATGACGAGGTTGTTGCTGCAATGATCAAGGGCAATCCTGATCCTGCATTCGAGCGTTTCGTATATGATTCATATCGTCGTTTCATCCAGATGTTCTCAGACGTTGTTATGGAAGTAGGTAAGAAGTACTTCGAGCAGCTCATCGACAAGATGAAGGAGCAGAAGGGTGTTAAGTTTGACGTAGATCTTACAGCAGCTGATCTTAAGGAGCTTGCTGAGCAGTTCAAGGCTGAGTACAAGAACCAGCTCGGTTCTGATTTCCCTTCAGATCCTGTAGAGCAGCTTAAGCTCGCTATCGAGGCTGTATTCCGTTCATGGGATAACCCTCGTGCAAACGTTTACCGTCGTGACAACGATATCCCTTATTCTTGGGGAACAGCTGTTAACGTAATGCCTATGGTATTCGGTAACCTTAATAATGAGTCTGGTACAGGTGTTGCATTCACACGTGACCCTGCAACAGGTGAGAATAAGCTTATGGGTGAGTTCCTTATCAACGCTCAGGGTGAGGACGTAGTTGCCGGTGTTCGTACACCTATGCCGATCGCTCAGATGGAGAAGGAATTCCCTGAAGCATACGCTGAGTTCATCAAGGTTTGTGATACACTTGAGAACCACTATCACGACATGCAGGATATGGAGTTCACTGTTGAGAACAAGAAACTCTATATGCTTCAGTGCCGTAACGGTAAGAGAACAGCTCCTGCTGCTCTTAAGATCGCTTGTGACCTTGTTGATGAGGGACACAAGACTCCTGAAGAAGCTGTAGCAATGATCGATCCTCGTAACCTTGATACACTTCTTCATCCTCAGTTTGACGCTGCTGCTCTTAAGGCTGCTACTCCTATGGGTAAGGGTCTTGGTGCTTCACCCGGAGCTGCTTGCGGTAAGGTTGTATTCACAGCTGATGATGCTGTAGCATGGGCTGAGAGAGGTGAGAAGGTTATCCTTGTTCGTCTTGAGACATCACCTGAAGATATCACAGGTATGAAGGCTGCTCAGGGTATCCTTACAGTTCGTGGTGGTATGACATCACACGCTGCCGTTGTTGCTCGTGGTATGGGTGAGTGCTGCGTTTCCGGATGTGGCGACATCAACATGGACGAGGAGAACAAGAAGTTCACACTTGCTGGTAAAGAGTTCCACGAGGGAGACTTCATCTCTATCGACGGTACAACAGGTAACATCTATGATGGCGTTATCAAGACTGTAGACGCTCAGATCGCTGGTGAGTTCGGCCGTATCATGGATTGGGCTGATCAGTTCAGAAAGCTTAAGGTTCGTACAAACGCTGATACACCCGCTGATGCTAAGAAGGCTCGTGAGCTTGGTGCTGAGGGTATCGGCCTTTGCCGTACAGAGCACATGTTCTTCGAGGAAGACAGAATTGCTGCATTCCGTGAGATGATCTGCTCTGACACAGCTGAGGAGAGAGAAGCTGCTCTTGAGAAGATTCTTCCTTATCAGCAGAAAGACTTCAAGGCTCTTTATGAGGCACTTGAGGGCTGCCCTGTAACAATCAGATTCCTTGATCCTCCGCTTCATGAGTTCGTTCCTACAACAGAGGAAGACATTAAGAAGCTTGCAGATGCTCAGGGTAAGAGCGTAGAGGAGATCAAGGCTATCATCGCTTCTCTTCACGAGTTCAACCCTATGATGGGTCACAGAGGATGCCGTCTTGCAGTTACATATCCTGAAATTGCTAAGATGCAGACTAAGGCTGTTATCCGTGCTGCTCTTGAGGTTCAGAAGGAGCATGCTGATTGGAACGTTAAGCCTGAGATCATGATTCCTCTTGTATGTGAAGTTAAAGAGCTTAAGTTCGTTAAGAAGGTAGTTGTAGAGACAGCTGATGCTGAGATCGCAGCTGCAGGCGCTAAGCTTGAGTATGAGGTTGGTACAATGATCGAGATCCCGAGAGCTGCTCTTACAGCTGACGAGATCGCTGCAGAGGCTGATTTCTTCTGCTTCGGTACAAACGACCTTACACAGATGACATTTGGATTCTCTCGTGATGACGCTGGTAAGTTCCTTAACGCTTACTATGATGAGAAGATCTTCGAGAACGATCCTTTCGCTAAGCTTGATCAGACAGGTGTTGGTAAGCTTATGGATATGTCACTTAAGCTTGGTAAGCCCGTTAATCCTAAGCTTCACGTTGGTATCTGCGGAGAGCACGGTGGAGATCCTTCATCAGTTGAGTTCTGCCACAAGATTGGCCTTGACTATGTTTCATGCTCACCTTTCCGTGTACCTGTTGCAAGACTTGCAGCAGCTCAGGCAGCTATCGCAAACAAGTAATTTTTGCCTAAGGCTTAAAACTTGTTCGGTGTGAATGAGTAAAATATAAGAGATTCCCCTTTTGTTTAATGCAAGAGGGGAATCTTTTTTTTAGGTGTAAATGTGTATTTAAACATACATGAAATACAGCTATAATAATTGCATATATACTTTTTATGAAAAGCTTATGGAGGTTATGCAATGGGAAAATGGTCCAGAATAATGTATCATCCAAATCTTCCTTTAGGAGAGGATGGAAATAAGGTTACTGCTTCTGCTGAGCATATAGAGATTTCTAAGAATGCTGCAAAAGAAGGTATGGTTCTTTTAAAAAATGAAAAGAGCATCCTGCCTCTTGCAAGAGGACAAAAGGTCGCTCTTTTTGGAAAAGCAACGATAGATTATGTAAAGGGAGGCGGCGGATCAGGTGATGTTACCGTTCCCTACGTTACAAACCTCGCTGAGGGATTTAAGAAACTTGGAGCAAGGGTTTCTCTTTTTGAAGATTCTATTGATTTCTATGAGGATTATGTAAAAGGATTATATAAGGAAGGCAAGATGCCGGGACTTATAGCAGAGCCCGCGCTTCCTGAGGATATTCTGACTAAGGCAAAAGCGTTTACTGATACTGCAATTATTTCAATCAGCAGATATTCGGGTGAAGGTTGGGACAGAAAGAGTGATAAGGTAATCGATCGCACTTTTAAGGGAGTGGATCAGCCCCTTATAGATATGACCAATGGCATTTTTGAAAGAGGTGACTTTTATCTTTCAAAGGCTGAAGAGGAGTTAATCAATTCTGTAAGTAAGGCTTTCGAGAAAACTGTTATAGTATTGAATATCGGCGGCATGTTTGATGTTTCATGGATTAAAGACAGCAAGGACATAGACGCTGCTCTTATCGCATGGCAGGGCGGCATGGAAGGCGGCCTTGCTACAGCTGAGCTTTTATGTGGACTTGGGAATCCCAGTGGTAAACTGGCGGATACCTTTGCGAGGAACCTCTCTGATTATCCGGGAACAGAACATTTCCATGATTCTGATGATTATGTTGAATACGAAGAGGATATCTATGTAGGCTATAGATATTTTGAGACAATCAAGGATGCATCCGATAAGGTAATATATCCCTTCGGATATGGTCTTTCATACACAGACTTTAGCGTAAGCCGCGTCAAAATAAGAGAAGACGACGGCATAATCACTGTGAAGGCAAATGTGACAAACAATGGTCAATATGCAGGAAAAGAAGTGGTTCAGATCTATGTTTCGTCGCCGCAGGGCAAGCTCGGAAAACCTGAGAAAACACTTGTAGGTTTTAAAAAGACTGCTTTACTTGAGCCCGGACAGACACAGAGGGTAGTAGTTGAATTTCCTGTTGATGTTTTTGCATCCTATGATGACCTTGGAAAGATTCAGAAGTCTGCTTACGTCCTTGAAAAGGGAAGATATAAATTTTTTGTAGGGACAGATGTAAGAAATGCAAGATCTGCTGAGCAGGAATATGTCCTTGATGATAATAAGATTGTGTGCCAGCTCACCCAGAAGATGGCTCCTGTTGCTTTAAAGAAGAGACTTCTTGCGGACGGTACATATGAAATGTTAGAGCAGGGAGATGCTTCTAAATATAATGAGAATGAGCTTACACCTCTTTCCGAAGATGAATTGGAAGGTATGTCACCTGCAATTCGACCTGAAAAGTCTGTGAATCGTTATAAGCCTGCAGACAAGCCTCAGCTTATTGATGTTTTCACAGGGAAAATTTCTATTGATAAATTCATAGAAGGATTATCGGATGAAGATCTGGCATGGCTTGTAGGAGGACAGCCAAATACTGGTGTGGCCAATACCTTTGGATACGGAAATAATAATGAATTTGGTATTCCTAATGTTATGACAGCTGATGGACCTGCCGGCCTAAGAATTCAGCCTCATGTTGGTGTTAAGACAACAGCTTTCCCATGTGCAACACTGCTTGCATGTACCTGGGATCCGGAAGTGGCAACTATGGTTGGAATTGCCGGAGGAGAAGAGGTTAAGGAGAATAACATCGGAGTATGGCTGACACCTGCAATGAATATTCACAGATCGCCTCTTTGTGGCAGAAACTTTGAGTATTATTCAGAAGATCCACTCCTAACCGGAAAGATGGCTGCCGGAATGGTACGTGGAATTCAGAGTAACCATATTGCTGCAACAATAAAGCATTTTGCTCTGAATAATAAAGAGACCAATAGAAAGGACAGTGATTCAAGAGCATCTGAGAGGGCAATCCGTGAGATTTACTTAAAGGGTTTTGAAATTGTGGTAAAAGAGGCTCATCCCTGGAGTATAATGACATCCTACAATATCATAAATGGAAGACGAGCTTCGGAAAACGAGGATATGATAAACGGAATTCTTCGCGGAGAATGGGGCTTTGATGGCATGGTTACTACCGACTGGTGGACCCATGGCGAGAATTATAAAGAATGTAAGGCCGGAAATGATATGAAGATGGGATGCGGATATCCCGACAGAATAATAGCTGCTCTTGAAAAAGGCGCCATCACACGAGATGAACTAAACAAGGCAGCTAAGAATATCCTTACATTAATACTGAGAATTGATTAAATAAAAATGCCTTCCCCCTATTGGGGGAAGGTGAACAATTCCTCACGTCTCCTTCACAACAACTTTTCCGCCGTTTTTAACACTGTCCTGCTCAAGAAGTTCAACGGCAGATGCAGCAATTTCATAATACATTGCGGCATTGTCGCCTATATCAGCCATCTTTTTCATGTTGGTTTCACAGAATTTCTTTGCCTCGGCAATATCACTTTGCGAAAAGACTTTACTCCCGCAATAAAGTGTACCGGTTGAGGGGTCAAAGTGAGAATCTTTCTTCTTTGCTTCTCCACTCATGCCCATGACACCTGCCAGAGAACGGATTAAATCTTCACGATTGTCTGCCATAATTAACCTCCATTCGAAGATGCGATTATTGAACCAACTTATGAATATATTTTCGCACAGAGGTTATTTTTTGACTATTAACTACTTATTATAAAAATATAAAAAACTTGAGAATAGATTGGAGAAACTATTGGATATTGCAGTATTCGGTGATATTCATGGAAATCACTCAGCCCTTCAGGCCTGTATAGATTATTGCATGGGGAAGGGGATAACTAATTACATTTTACTTGGAGATTATATTTCGGATTGCCCGGGCGTAAGAAAGACAATGGATCTCATATATGTGCTCAGACAGTATTTCACGTGCTATACTGTTCGCGGAAATCGCGAGGAAAGCATGCTGAATTACAGAAAATCCGGTGAGAACGGTTGGATGAAAGGCTCAGGAAGCGGCGCTCTTCTTTATACATATGAGCAATTGACAGAGAAGGATTTTAATCTGTTTGAGGAACTTCCGATTTACGGAATATGGAATCCGAAAGGTTCGGCAGGCTTTGAATATTGTCACGGATCACCGTCAAATGCGTCGGAACTTCTATTCGGGGATAAGAGAAACACCAAGCGCACACTTAATAAAATAAAAACAAACATGCTCCTGCATGCACATACTCATGTACAGGAGTGCTTTTTATACAGAGAAAAAAGAGCGGTGAATCCCGGAGCTATGGGACTTCCCAGAAATAAGAACTGCTATGCTGAGTTCGCCATTATCCACAGCGGTAAGACCGGTTGGGAGGAAGAAATGGTACAGGTAAAATATGACAGGCATGAAATCCTTAAGGAATTTCAGTCAAGCGGTCTTATGGAATATGCACCTGCATGGGCGGCAATAACTATGCATACAATCAGAACCGGTGTGGATCTAAGCGAATCCATTCTTCTACAGGCGATGAAGCTTTGTGAGGAGGACAGGGGAATGGTAAGATGGCCGGCAATACCTGAGCAGTACTGGGCAGAGGCTCTTAAGGAAAACTATGTGGATTTGTCGGGCAAGGATATCCCGCGCCCAAAGCATAATAATTAAAACACTATTTCTTTGCATTTCTGCAAATATTCACATGTGGGTATTGCATTTTTTATCGTGTGTGGTAATATATTTCTTGGTGATTAGCACTCGTATCATATGAGTGCTAACAATAAAAAGTCAATAATATGTTGAAGATATAAGGAGGCAAAAAAATGAAGTTAGAACCACTTGCAGACAGAGTCGTACTTAAGGCGCTTGAAGCTGAGGAGACAACTAAGTCAGGAATCGTACTTCCCGGTGCAGAGAAGGAGAAGCCGCAGCAGGCAGAGGTTATCGCTGTAGGCCCCGGCGGAGTCGTTGATGGTAAGGAAGTGAAGATGCAGGTAAAGAAGGGTGACAACGTTATCTATTCCAAGTATGCAGGAACAGAGGTTAAGCTCGACGACGTTACCTACATCATTGTTAAGCAGAACGATATACTCGCTATCATTAAGTAATTATCTCATCTATGCCTTCTCCTTGGGGAGAAGGTGCCCGAAGGGCGGATGAGGGGAAAAACAATATACGGAGGCATATAAAAATGGCAAAGACAATTAAGTACGGTGCTGACGCCCGCACAGCTATGGTAGAAGGCGTTAATAAGCTTGCAGATACAGTAAGAGTAACAATCGGACCTAAGGGAAGAAATGTAGTTCTTGATAAGAGCTATGGTGCACCCACAATCACAAACGACGGTGTTACAATCGCAAAAGAGATCGAGCTTGAGGATGCTTATGAGAACATGGGCGCTCAGCTTGTTAAGGAAGTTGCTACAAAGACTAACGATGTAGCAGGTGACGGTACAACAACAGCTACAGTACTTGCACAGGCTATGATCAATGAAGGTGTTAAGAACCTTGCAGCAGGAGCTAACCCTATTGTTCTTAGAAAGGGCATGAAGAAGGCTACAGATGCAGCAGTAGCTTCTATCAGCAAGATGGCTACAAAGGTTAAGGGCAAGGATCAGATCATGAGAGTTGCCGCTGTTTCATCAGGTGATGATGAAGTTGGTCAGATGATCGCTGACGCTATGGAGAAGGTTTCCAATGATGGCGTTATCACAATTGAGGAATCCAAGACAATGCTCACAGAGCTTGATCTTGTAGAAGGTATGCAGTTTGATCGTGGTTATATCTCAGCTTACATGGCTACAGATATGGACAAGATGGAAGCTAACCTTGATGATCCTTTCATACTCATCACAGATAAGAAGATTTCCAATATCCAGGATATTCTTCCTCTTCTTGAGCAGATTGTTAAGACAGGTTCTAAGCTTCTTATCATCGCTGAGGACGTTGACGGTGAGGCTCTTACAACTCTTATCGTTAACAAGCTCCGCGGAACCTTCAATGTAGTTGCTGTTAAGGCTCCCGGCTATGGTGACAGAAGAAAGGCTATGCTTGAGGATATCGCTATTCTTACAGGTGGTAAGGTTATCAGCTCTGACCTTGGTCTTGAGCTTAAGGATACTACAATGGATGATCTTGGTCGTGCTAAGAGCATCAAGGTTGAGAAGGAGAAGACAACAATCGTTGATGGCCTTGGCAATAAGGGCGACATTCAGGCAAGAGTTGCTCAGATCAAGAAGCAGATTGATGACACAACTTCTGATTTTGATAGGGAGAAACTTCAGGAGAGACTTGCTAAGCTCGCCGGCGGTGTTGCAGTTATCAGAGTAGGTGCTGCTACAGAGACAGAGATGAAGGAAGCTAAGTATCGTATGGAGGATGCTCTCAATGCTACAAGAGCAGCTGTTGAGGAAGGTATCATCTTTGGTGGTGGTAGTGCATACATTCATGCTTGCAAGGATGTTGAGAAGGTAGCAGCTTCACTTGAGGGTGATGAGAAGACAGGTGCTAAGGTAGTTCTTAAGGCACTCGAAGCTCCTCTTTACCATATTGCAAACAATGCCGGTCTTGACGGATCTGTAATTGTTAACAAGGTTAAGGAGTCCAAGAAGGGAATTGGATTTAACGCATACTCAGAGGAGTACGTTGATATGATCAAGGATGGTATCATTGACCCTGCAAAGGTTACAAGAAGTGCCCTTCAGAATGCTACATCTGTTGCATCAAGCTTCCTTACAACTGAGGCAGCTGTTGCTACAATCAAGGAGCCCGTACCTCCGATGCCTGCAGGCGGTGCAGGAATGGGAATGATGTAATCCATAAGGATGAATCAACCATAATGATAAATTAGATATAGATCGCATTATCTAAAAAAATAGGAAGACAGTCTATCGATTTATTCGAAATAGATTGTCTTCCTTTTTGATTTACAGCAAATTCATTATATTGGTACATATTTAATATGCAGTTAATAGTTTTTTTGTTCATATAAAGCTAAAATATTTATAATGTAGGGATTCTATGTACACAGTGGGGACATCCGCGGAAAAATGATTTTCCTGTAAGCTCAGTTAGACGATGGTGTCTTGGTGAGAGCAAACTTGGAGGTTCGAAGTGAAGAAGATACTGATAGTTGATGATGAACTTATGATGCTGAAGATAGCGGATCGTGCACTTAAGAATGATTATGAGACTATCCTGGTTGATTCCGGAGAAGCTGCTGTTGAACTGTTCGTAAGAAGCCTTCCGGATATGGTTATCTCGGATATTAAGATGCCTTCTATGTCAGGCTATGAATTGCAGAGACTGATAAAGTCCAAGGCAGGAGTGAATGTTCCATTTATTTTTCTTACTTCCGATGACAGTAAAGAGAGCGAGAATAAAGGACTTGAAATGGGCGCGGCCGATTATATTAAAAAACCGGTCAGGGCCGATGAACTTCTTTCAAGAGTAAACAGAGTTTTTGACAATGCAGCCGGTAAAACAGTCTCAGATAATGATAATGCAGATATTTCAAAAACAGATCCAAAGGACAATGAATTTATAGACCGGGAACTTGAAAAACTTCCCGAATGGATAATTGAAGAACCGCTGATCGATGCCCGGGAGGGGATAAAAAACTGTGCTTCTGCCGAGGCATATCTTTCATCAATCGATATTTTTATAAGACATATTTCGAATAATATTGAAATACTTGAAAAGTGTTTTGCAGAAGGTGACATAGAGAATTATACGATTAAAGCCCACGGGCTTAAAAGTACATCCAGAATAATAGGATGTATGACTTTATCAGCTAAGGCCTTAGAGATGGAAAACGCAGCGAATGAAAATAACATTGAGTTTATAAAGAATAATCATATCGCTTTTATTGAAGAATGCAGAAGGCATGAGAAAGCACTTTTGGATCGGACAAAAGAGGAGGAGAAGGAAGAAATATCTGATGAGGAGGTCCAGGATGCACTTATGGCAATAAGAGAGTTTGCTATAGAAGAAGACTTTGATATAGTTCAGTCAATAGTGGATTCTCTTATGAAACGTGCTTTAAAGCCTGAAGACTATAAGAAAATATCTTCGATAAAAATCTATCTGAATAGTCTTGAGTGGGATGAAATTCGTAATATTACCAATGCCATCTGAGGGGGTTCAAATGGGTAAGGAAAAAATGGGTAAGGAAAACGTGGTTATTTTAAGCTCGCAGGAAACATTTTCGGTGCACGGAATGGAAATGAAGCTTGCTGAAATAGGATGTGTTAGCAAATACATACCGATTGATATGAAAAAGCTACAAAGCAATACTGAGAGCTGCGAGCTCATAGTTTATTATATGGATGAGACTGTTTCTGATAGTGCTTCATTCCTGGTATATTTAAAAGACCTTTGCATGGAGAAGGAAAAAAGTCTTATTTTGATTGGTAAGCATGAAGAGTACAATGAAGCTATTAAAACCATACCGGGAAGGTGCATCACAGCTTGGTTTGAACGTCCCTTGGATATGAAGGCGTTCCTGGATACAGTGTCGGATGTATTTAGTCAGAGAATGTTGCAGCAGACACGAAAAGTCGTGCTTATAGTGGATGATGATGTGGCCTATATGCAGATGATTCGTGACTGGCTTAAGGATTCCTATCAAGTGGTTATGGCTAATACAGGTATAAAGGCAATCCGTTGGCTTACGGTTAACAAAGCAGATCTTGTGTTGCTTGATTATCAGATGCCCATAACTACAGGGCCGCAAATTTTTGAAATGCTTAAAAGTGATACGGAAACAGATGAACTTCCGGTAATGTTCCTGACAGGGCAAAAGAGCCGAGAGAGTGTCATGACAGCTATGAGGCTGAAACCGGTGGATTATATTCTTAAGAGCATCGGAAGAGATGCCCTCCGAGATAAACTTGATCAGTACTTTGCTATTCAGAAAGCAATTGCACGCTAGTGCCGGATGAGGGCATGAAATAAAAAAACAACTTTCATATAAAAGTCAAGATTTGATTTATTTAAATTACCTCCTTATAATTATTTTGTGGGTTATGTTATTTATTTAACAAAATAATTATTTTAAGGAGGTATTTGTATGTCACGTTTTACACTGCCCAGAGATATCTATCATGGGAAAGGCGCACTTGAAGCGTTGAAGACTTTTGAGGGCAAAAGAGCCATCATTTGTACAGGTGGCGGTTCTATGAAAAGGGGCGGATTTCTTCAGAAGGTAGAAGAGTACCTGAAGGAAGCCGGAATGGAGACAGAGCTTTTTGAGGGTATCGAACCTGATCCGTCAGTTGAGACGGTTATGAAGGGTGCTGAAGCAATGCAGAAGTTCCAGCCTGACTGGATCGTTGCTATCGGTGGTGGTTCACCTATAGATGCTGCAAAGGCTATGTGGATTAAGTATGAGTATCCGGATACCACTTTTGAAGATATGTGTAAGGTTTTTGGCCTTCCTAAGCTTCGCACAAAGGCTAAATTCTGTGCTATTTCATCAACATCCGGCACAGCTACCGAGGTTACTGCATTTTCCATCATCACTGATTATCAGAAGGGCATTAAGTTCCCGATCGCTGATTTTGAGATTACTCCCGATGTAGCTATCGTTGATCCCGAACTTGCTCATACAATGCCTAAAAAGCTTGTTGCTCACACCGGTATGGATGCTATGACACATGCTGTTGAGGCTTATGTTTCCACAGCAAATTGTGATTACACAGATCCGCTTGCAATTCACGCTATAGAGATGATCCAGAAGAATCTTGTTAAGTCCTATAATGAAGACATGGATGCAAGAGATGCTATGCACAATGCTCAGTGCCTTGCAGGTATGGCATTCTCCAATGCGCTTCTTGGAATCGTTCACTCAATGGCTCACAAGACAGGTGCTGCTTTTGCAGACCTCGGAGCTCACATCATCCACGGCGCAGCTAATGCTATGTACCTTCCCAAGGTTGTTGCATTCAATGCCAAGGATCCGACTGCTAAAAAGCGTTATGGCGTTATCGCTGATTACATGCACCTCGGCGGCAAGGATGACGATGAGAAGGTTGAACTCCTCATTGATTATCTTCGCAAGATGAATGATTCTCTTAACATCCCTCACAGCATAAACCATTATGGTCCCGACGGACTTCCGGCTGAACAGGGATTTGTTCCGGAGAATGTATTCCTTGAGAGACTCCATGACATTGCTGCTAACGCAATTCTTGATGCCTGCACAGGTTCCAACCCTCGTCAGCCCAGTCAGGAAGAGATGGAGAAACTTCTTAAGTGTTGCTACTATGACACAGAAGTAGATTTCTAATCTTTATCAAAAACGCTTCATGAGTGATATGTACCCTCTTTACCGGACAAAACGGTAAGGAGGGTATTTTTTGCTCTTTGAGAAAAGCATAATTCCTACCCTGAAAGTGCTAATAAGTGTTTGCAAAACAAATGCATTATGATAAAATGTAAAATAATTTATATGCGTCTAAAATAAATGGGGAAAATATGGAAAACACCAGAGCTTGTAAGCATTGTCTTCTACGGGATATTGAAGGCGAAGAGAAGAAAATGATAAAAAAATATCGCGATGCCATAACTCCTGATAGCAGGGTTACGGATACAGTATATGAGAACAGGTTAGGTATATGTACACAGTGCGACAAGCTATCAATAGGGACCTGTCTTGTTTGCGGATGTTATGTGGAGTTAAGAGCACTGGGCATTGGTACACATTGCCCTAAGAAAAAATGGTAAATCCATTATTTAGAGGAGGAAGAGAAATTGGCTAAACTTTTAATCAACAACGAGAGTAAAAAATCAAAGATTGCACCTGAAATCTACGGACATTTTTCAGAACATCTCGGAAGGTGTATCTATGAAGGCCTTTATGTCGGGGATAATTCTGACATTCCTAATGTGAATGGTATGAGAAGTGATGTGGTTAAGGCACTTAAGGAAATGAAGATACCGGTACTTCGCTGGCCCGGCGGATGCTTTGCGGATGAGTATCATTGGATGGATGGCATTGGCCCCAAAGAAAAGAGAAAGAAGATGATCAACACACATTGGGGCGGTGTAGTTGAGGACAACAGTTTTGGAACACATGAATTCTTTGAGCTTACAAAGCAGCTTGGCTGTAAGACTTATGTTAATGCCAATATGGGATCAGGTACAGTAAGAGAGATGAGTGAATGGGTTGAATATATGACCTTTAACGGCGTATCACCTATGGCTGATCTCAGAAAAGAGAATGGTCATGAGGAGCCCTGGACGGTAGACTATCTTGGAGTTGGTAATGAAAACTGGGGATGTGGGGGCAACATGAGACCTACATACTATGCCGATGAATATAGAAGATATCAGACATATGTAAGAAACTACAACGGTTCTAAGCCAATTTCAAAGATTTGCTGTGGACCTAATGTTGATGATTATAACTGGACAAAAAATGTACTTGAAACCTGCTTTGATCATACACCCCCGCAGTTCCATGGCTTTATGGATGGACTTTCATTACATTACTATACTCTTCCTGAAACAGAGGATGACTGGAATGTAAAGGGATCAGCTACAAAGTTCACAGAGGAAGTATTCTATCAGACACTTAAGAGAAGTCTCTTCATGGATGAACTTATCAGAAAGCATGGAGCGATCATGGATCAGTATGATCCGGATAAGAAGATCGGTCTTATGGTTGATGAGTGGGGAATATGGACTGATGTTGAACCAGGCACTAATCCCGGATTCCTTTATCAGCAGAATACTATGCGTGATGCACTTGTAGCAGGAATGAACCTGAATATATTCAACAAGCATTCAGATAGGGTAAGGATGGCATGCATTGCACAGATGGTTAATGTTCTTCAGTCAGTTATTCTTACTGAAAATGAGAAGATGATAAAAACTCCTACCTATCACGTATTTAAGATGTTCAGATATCATCAGGGAGCGAACCTTCTTGATAGTGAACTTATCAACAATAGTAAGGTTGGTTCAGGCAAGAATGAACTTCCCAAGCTGTTTGAATCAGTTTCCGAGGATGAAAACGGAGTAGTGACAGTGACACTGACCAACAATTCCCTTGAAGCAGCTGAGGATGTTGAAATTGCTTTCACAAGTGATTCCGATTCATATAAAGTTGCAGAGGCTTCAGTGGTAACAGGTAAAATGGCAGATCACAACACCTTTGAGAACCCCGATGTTGTAACAGAAGATAAGTTTACTGATTACAACGAAAAAGAGAACGGAGTAACAGTAAAGATTCCTGCCTGCTCAGTTCTCATGTTCCGTTTGAAAAAATAAACTATATCAGATCTTATTTAATCTTGTTCTTAATTGCTTCATTACAAGCATATACAGAATGTAAGAAAATACACCTGTCGTAAACCATGAGAGTGCATCACCTGCAACAGCGATAGCATAGCTGTGAACTCTCATGGAGACAAAAGCGGTAAGCAGCCTTGATACAAGCTCCATAATACCGAGCATCAGGGCTGTTTTTCCGTATCCGCAGGCTTGCATTGCATTTCTGTAAATGAAGATCATGGCAAGCGGGATATAGAAAAGAGCTGCCTCTGTAATATAAATCTTGCTATAAGGAAGATAGTCAGCCAGGTTTACGCCCTTGTCGAAAAACATACTTACAATGTAGGGCATCATAACTACGCTGAGGATACCGGTTATTACAGAATAAATTACAGAGATCTTCATGGCATCCTTCGTTCCCTGATGTACTCTGTCAAGATCACCATAACCGAAGTTCTGACCGACGAAAGCAGCAGTAGTCTGTCCTATGGAAGGCATTCCGGCAGTCATAAGATTTACTACTTTTCCTGCAGCTGTAAAACCGCCTATCGCAACTGACTGATAGATGTTGATTGATGCCTGCATGACCATTGTTCCGGAAGCTGTGATTCCAAACTGAAGAGCCATAGGGATACCGATGTTTAGCTGTTTCATGGCAAAGCCCTTATCCAGCTTCCAACTTCCTTTTACAGGTCTTAAAATATCCACCTTTTTATAAATGTAAATAATACACAGAATGGCTGACGCACCCTGTGATATATCTGTAGCAAGGGCAGCACCGAAGGTTCCCAGTCCAAATACAATGATGAATAAAAGGTCCAGAACGATATTAAGTGCAGCTGAAAAAATCAGGAAATACAGTGGCGTCTTACTGTTTCCGATTGCCCTTAGAGAAGCAGCAAAAAGATTATATCCGATAAGAGCAAAGCTTCCGGCGCATATGGTAATGATATAGGCATAGGCATAATTGTAGATGTCATCCGGAGTATTCATTATATGAAGAAGGCTTGGCATGCTGATTATGGCAATTACCGTCACCACTAAAGTGCTGATAACACCAAGAATGATCGCGTTTACAAAAGCCTGCCTTGTACCTTCCTTACTTCCCGCTCCAAACTGGTGGCTTATGAGAACTGTGTAACCTGTTGTCATACCATTGGCAAGTCCCATTATCATAAACATTATAGTTCCTGTGGACCCAACGGCCGCAAGAGCCTCGGGACCTACAAAACGTCCGACGATTACGGTATCTACCATGTTGTAGAACTGCTGGAAAATAAATCCTAAAAGTATCGGTATTACAAACTTTAAAAGTATCGGAAGGGGCTTCCCTTCAGTCATTTTTCCATTCATTTCTTATCTCCTCAAAATATGTCTAGTAATAAATAATTAAGTTTTGCAAAATTTATACAGTCAGATGATTTTATTCCAATGCAAATTTGTTTTCAAGTACATTTTTATAAAATAGTTGAAATGTTTAGATAATAATAATATAATTTAGAATAATATAAAATAGTTCAGCAAATAATGAAAGTGATAATAGTGATTAACTTTATAAATTAACTTATGAATTTTAAAAATGTGATTAACTTATTAGCTGAACATTTTGAAACAAAAATTATTTATGTTTTGTGGGAAAGGTATTATGAGCAAGGAAAAAGAGCTTAAATATAATGAGCCATGGATTTTGCAGAGAGCTGATCCATATGTTGTTAAGGCAGATGACGGCTTTTACTATTTTACGGCGTCTGTACCTGAATATGACAAAATAGTGCTTAGAAGATCAGAGACACTTGCTGGCATTGCTGATGCAGAGGAACACACAATCTGGAAAAAGCATGACAGTGGAATAATGAGTAAGCACATCTGGGCACCCGAACTTCATAAGGTTATGGGCAGATGGTACATATACTTTGCGGGCGGTGAGACCCAGGATATCTGGAAGATAAGACCTTACGTGCTTGAATGTCAGAGCGATGATCCCATTGCCGGTCCCTGGGTGGAAAAAGGTAAGATGAAGTGCGCAGAGGATGATGAATTCTCCTTCAGAGCCTTTTCGCTTGATGCTACTGTTTTTGAGCATAGAGGCAAGTGGTATTACATATGGGCTGAGAAGGTTGGCGTCGGCAAACAGATTTCAAACCTGTATATCGCAGAAATGAAGAGCCCTTATGAGCTTAAGACAGTTCAGGTTCTTCTTACAACTCCCGATTATGACTGGGAGAGAGTTGGCTTTTGGGTCAACGAAGGCCCCGGCATTTTAAAGAGAAACGGGAAAATATTCATGACCTATTCAGCCAGTGAGACCGGTGTTGCATATTGCGTCGGCATGTTAACAGCCGATGAAGACGCAGATCTTCTTGATCCTAAGTCATGGACTAAGGAGAGATATCCTGTGCTTAAGAGTGATGCAGAAGCTGTGGTTTATGGCCCCGGTCATAATTCATTTACTGTAAATGATGATGGCGAGGATGTAATGGTATATCATGCACGAACTGAAACTGAGATAGAGGGAGATCCTCTGTATAATCCTAATCGCCATACTATGTTAATGAAAATCAGATATGACGAAAAGGGATATCCCATCTTTTCATGCAGATGAGGATATAAATAAGAGGAGCACAAAATGCATTCAACTAAATATATAAACTATGCGGCAATTGCTCTTGCGACAGCAGCTTTCGCGGTTTCTGCAAGTTGCTCCAAAGGAACTGGAGAATCGGACAAGGTGGAAACGGTAGAATCGGCAGATAACAGCAATTCATCAGATAGCAGCAATCCTGAAGCCAAGGTGGAGAATGATGGTATGACAGATAAAGCTGAAACCAGCATAAAGACAGGAGTTTATAAAAATGCCGTTTGTTGCCATGACCCTCAGGTAATCCTGGCGGATGGTACTTACTACATGACAGGAAGCCATCAGGTTCTTGCAAAATCGGATGACCTTAAGTCGTGGAGCTACATAGGCAACGGTAACAATGTTTTTGATAATCTCTTTTCAGGAGATCTCGATGCATTTAAATATGTCGGGAAAAATGAGGAAGGTGGCTATTCCGTATGGGCAGCCAACACCTTCTACAATGAAACAATGGGAAAGTATGTGATGTATTTCTGCACTACTTCTTCCTATATTAAGTCAAATCTCTGCATGGCAGTATCGGATGAACCCGGAGGGAAATATACATATACAGACACAATCCTGTATTCCGGTTTTACTAGCTCCCATGCTGCTGAGACAGATATTTATGACGTCCTTGGAGAAGACGCTGATCTTTCAGAATATTTAAAGCTTGGAGGATATGATAATAACAAATGGCCCAACTGTATAGACCCTGCAGTTTTCACAGATGAAGATGACCGCATGTGGATGGTATACGGCTCCTGGTCAGGTGGAATCTTCCTTTTGGAGCTTGATCCTGAAACGGGGAGGCCTATTCATCCTATTGAAGAAGCAGCAAAGGGCGGAGAGGATGCGCCTGATCCTTACTATGGCTACAAACTTGTAGGTGGTGGACACCACGCTATTGAAGGTCCTTATATTACATATTCCAAGGAAACCGGATACTATTACCTTTTCGTATCCTATGGAGGACTTACTTCAAATGGTGGATATCAGATAAGGCAGTTTAGAAGCGAAAATTCCACAGGACCATACGTTGATGCAGCCGGTAACAGGCTGGGAGATGAAGAAAACTACATGAGCTATGGCCTTAAAATGATGGGGAATTACAGTCTTCCCAGTTTGTCGGTGACATACATGGCTCCCGGTGGACAGTCTGTTTTTCAGGATGAAAATGGCGAATACTACATAGTTTATCACCAGCGCTTTGATGATGGACAGGAATTCCATGAACCCAGAGTACATAAGCTTTTCATGACAAAGGACGGCTGGTTTACGGCAGCGCCCTTTGAGTACACAGGCGATGAAGGAATGTCTTCAATAAGTGAAAAAACGGATGTAACCCCTGACATGTTAAATGGTACATTTTATCTGTTGAATCATGGTCTTGATGTTAATGAGTTTGTAAATAAGCCCGTAAAATGCACCTTTGAAAATGGCAGTATTACACCTGATGAAGGCGGCGAAATGACCGGTGGAACTTATGCTATAAATAGTGGCGAGCCTTACGTGACTATTACAATTGACGGAGTGGAGTATGAAGGCTGCGCTTTTACCATGACAGATGAAGCCGGAAACAGCACTTTATGTATCTCTGCAAAGGGTAATGATAACAAGACAATATGGGCTGTTAAGTATCTGCAATAGGCATTGGTAAATTATAAGAAGGCTATACTATAGTGTTGTGGCCATGGATTATGGCAGTGAACACATAATAGCAATATTGTAAAGAGAATTCAGCAATTATTGATAAGTTTGTTTGAATATACAAAAACTATTTTACAAATTTGTTAAAAACAACAAAAATGTAAAATGTTTTACAAAAATCTAAAATAATTGTTGACGTTCTAAATTTGTTTGTTTAAGATTACTATATAAGTTAATCACTAACTGAGGATTTTTAGGAGGATTTAACATGAGAAGGAAGTTTTTAGGTATTGCAATGGCAAGTGTAATGGGGCTTAGTGCTCTGACAGGCTGTGCTACAACAACAGTTGAGGAAGCTGGAGAGGCTGAGAGCACAGAAGCTAAGACAGAGGAAGGTAGTGGAGCAGAAACTGCAGACGCAGGAGATGCAACAGAAACTGCTGATGCAGCAGAGGCTGAGAGTACAGACGGTTCTTCAACTGACTCACTTACAGGTAACGGAGATAAGACACTCCATGTATTTCTTTACATGCAGGAGCATGAGAAGAAGATTTACGAAGAGCTTGTAAAGCAGTTCGTAGATGAGCACAAGGACGAGATCAAGGAAGTTGTTTTTGAAGTAACAACTCAGGATGAATACAATCAGAAGATGATTGCTAACATGACAGCTAATGATATGCCTGATGTATTCTATGTAGGACCTTCAGCAGTTCGTTCTTATGTAGATAATGGATATGTTCTTCCTCTTGACGATTATGTTGATGCTGACATAATCGGAAGCGTATGGGGAACAACACAGGAGATTTACCGTTATGATGGTAAGAATGTTGGAAGCGGTTCACTTTACGCACTTCCCAAGGATCTTTCCTGCTTCGCATTTGCTTACAACCAGGATCTTTTCGATGCAGCAGGTCTTGAGTATCCTGATCCGGAAAAGCCTTATACATACGATGAATTCATAGAAGTTTGTGAGAAGCTCACAATTGATAAGGATGGTGATGGAGAGATTGACCAGTGGGGTGTAGCTAACGCTGATCAGTTTGGTATGACTCCTTTCCTTTATTCAAACGGAGTTAAGTTCCTTAACGATGACATGACTAAGGTTAACGTTGCAAACAATGAGCCTCTTAAGGAAGCGCTTACATTCTATACAGACCTTACAAAGAACGGTCTTACACCTTCAGTTGAGCAGGATACAGCTCTTGGTGGATACCAGAGATGGCTTGATGGACAGGTTGCATTCTATGCATGTGGAACATGGGACGTTGCAGCATTCATGGATGACGCTACATTCCCTTACAAGTGGAACCTTTGCGGATGGCCTGTAGGACCTTCAGGTGACGGAAGATCACACACATGGATGGGATCAGTTGGTTACTGTGTATCTGCAACATCTGAGAATCCTGATCTTGCAGCACAGCTCGCAGCTAAGCTTTCAACAGACGAAGAAGGTCAGAAGGCTGTATCAGGTATCACAACTGGTGAGTCTATCCAGCTTCCTAATATCACAGAGCTTGCTTATGGTGAGTTCAAGGATGCTGTAAACAGCGGCAAAGTTCCTTATGCTTCAAATGTAGATGTAATCTTCGGATATTTTGATGGTAATGATCACTATGCAGCAGCACTTCAGGAAACAGATTACACATACAATGCTGAGTGGTTCACTCCTTTCTGGTCAGGTGTATTCAATATCAAGAATGGCGATATCAGTGTAGAGGATTATTTACAGCAGGTTGAGCCTGAAATGCAGGAAGCTCTTGACGAAGCAATCGAGCTTCAGAATTCTGCGACAAACTAATGGGTTATCATTCTAGCCCCTTCACAAATGAAGGGGCTGGATTTTTAAGGAGTATTTTTTTATGGCATCAAAAAAAGTAAAAGTTCAGATGTCTGCGATGGCAAAGAGAGAAGAACGCTGGGCGTGGCTCTTTATTGCGGCTCCGTTCGTGGGGTTCATGCTTTTTATGGCATATCCAATTGTGTTTGCCCTGATTGCCAGTACAAGCAAATGGACAGGCATTAACTCACTATGGGGTAATATTGTAGGCCTTAGAAATTACATCAAAATCTTAAATGACGCAAAATTCTGGAAAGCTATGGGAACCACTATCATTTATATGATTGGGATCCCGATTGGGATGATTCTTGGAATTCTTGTAGCTATGGGATTGAACAGAAAGATTCCCGGAAAGAGATTTCTCACTACAATGTACTATGTACCGGTTGTTTCTTCACTGGTTGCTGTGTCAATTCTCTGGGCTTGGGTTTTCAACTATGACTATGGTCTTTTAAACGGAATCTATAAGGCACTCACCGGTCTTCATGGTCCTAACTGGCTCGGAGATGAGCTGATGGTAAAAATATCCCTCATCATCTTCATGGTATGGAAGGGACTTGGAGGCACAATTATCCTGTATCTTGCAGGACTTCAGAACATTCCGAGAGATTATTATGAAGCAGCAATGATCGATGGCGCTAACAGCTGGCAGAAGTTTAAGAGCATCACACTGCCGCTGCTTTCACCTGTTACATTCTACGTACTTATTACTTCACTTATTGGAGGATTCCAGGTATTTGTAGAAGTGCAGGTTATGACACCTTCAGGTGGACCGAACTACAGTGCAGCAACAGTAGTGTTCTACCTGTATGAAAAGGCGTTTACCAACGGTCAGCTCGGCTACGGTAGTGCAGTAGCAGTAATTCTTGCGATTATCATATTCATTATCACTGCCATCAATTTTTGGGGACAGGATAAATGGGTAAAAACTATAGATTAAGGAGGTGTGACAGATGGAACTTGCACTGAAAGCAAAATCAAATGCGAATTCAGACTCATCAAGAAGATCAAAAGCAAACGCAAAAGATTACCAGAGTGATCGCGTCACATCTTCGAAAGAGAAGGTCATGAACGTGGTGATCTTCATAGTTCTTTTTCTGTTTGCAATTACAATGGTGTTTCCGCTTATTTATATGGTAGCAACATCATTTATGACAAAAAATCAAATATTATCAGGATCATTGACACTATTTCCGAATCCTATTCTTATAGGAAAATATAGTCAGGTTCTCAGCAAAGGACAGTTTATCTCGGGAATTATCAATACTGTTACGGTTGAGATCCCGGTTTTGTTAATCGGTGGATTTACATCATCGCTTGCGGCATTTGCATTTGCAAAGATGAACTTTCGCGGGAAAAATGCACTATTCCTTGCGCTTCTTGCAACAATAATGATTCCTTTTGCGGTTGTTATGATTCCGCAGTATGTATTGTTTACAAAGCTTGGATGGACTAATTCACTGGCTCCGCTTATCATCCCTGGATGCTTTGGCAATGTCAGTATGATATTCTTCCTAAGACAGAATTTGTACAGCATACCGACAGAGCTTATGGATGCAGCAAAAATCGATGGCTGTAACTACTTTGAGATATACTACAAAATATTCCTGCCTCTTATGAAGGGTGCTCTTGGAACACAGCTTATGCTTTGGTTTATGGGAATATGGAATGATTATCTTGCACCTACGATTTTCCTTAGAAGTGAGAAACACTGGACATTGCAGGTGGTTATCAGATCCTTTAATTCGTACTATGCAATCCAGAGTGATTATGCGCTTATTATGGCGGCTTCGGTAATAGCAATGCTTCCTACACTGGTATTATTCTTCTTATTCCAGAGAGTTATCATTGAATCTATTGCTATAAGTGGTATTAAATAAAATTTTGATTAATAAAAAGCTTCCCCAATTAAAGCCTTCCCCTTGGGGGAAGGTGGCACATCGATTAAAGCCTTCCCCTTTGGGGGGAAGGTGGCACGAAGTGCCGGATGAGGGGAAGCTCTTTTTTTTATGCCTCAGTAGAAATAGGACTGTAAGCAATCTTTACATTTATATCCTGACTGTAGTTTCCGAAAGTCTTACCAAATATTGTCAGACCGCCCACATGCTCAGTGTCTTCGGGAACAGCCATTTTAAACTTGATTGAACTTTTGCTTGTCAGATTGAAGTGATCAATGTTGATGTCTGAAATCTGTAAGCCATCAATAAAAGTACCACGATGATTTATCACCAGCATTTTAAGTAATCCATACTGATTCCAATTGGGGAACCACCAGTCCGGAGTAAAGATACCCTTCACATCACCGAAATCTCCGGGTGAAATCCATTTTCCAAGAAACTCATTATTGAGATAAAAATGAATGTCTGAAGGCCACACATTATTAACGCCGGGAGCTTCACTTGAAAGCTCTGCAGAGATACATATCTCATCTATTTTCTGATTGAAAGGAATAAAGTTTGGAACTACATATTCCACATGTCCCTTTGTGAACCAGAGAATATCTGCATTGTAGCGATCGGGATGAGAGAAGTATCTGGTGTCATCCACCTCACCGATAATATTGGTTGAGGATGCAAGACCGCAGGTAGGAAAAACTTCGTAATCAGCGAATTGTCCAACCTTGATGTCTGCAGTATATATATTTTCGTTCTTTTCTTCGTCCTGAATATCT
The DNA here is from genome assembly GCF_900109475.1 of Butyrivibrio sp. ob235. NCBI lineage: Bacteria > Bacillati > Bacillota > Clostridia > Lachnospirales > Lachnospiraceae > Butyrivibrio > Butyrivibrio sp. ob235. Next base: position 4,656 of record NZ_FOBE01000005.1, on the reverse strand, counting down.
ATAAGAATTTTGTCTACATGAACAGAGCAGATTTTCTGATTACCATGTCCGTTTGTCTCGTTGCTGACAGTAATCATACCGCATTCTTCAAGCTTTCTTATATGGCTTGTGAGCGCACCATTGGTAATATTAAGCCTGCTTGCGAGCTCATTCATGTTCATTCCGTTTTCTTCCAATAGAATTTTGATGATTTCGATTCTGACATCAGATCCCAGAGCCTTGAAGAGGTCGAGCCCTTCTGATAAAGATTTAATATGAAGCATGACTACTCCTTTAAATAAAAGTAAAATATTTAACAAAAATATAATATCACAGAAAGCAGCTAGCTTTCAATAAAATAAAAATCGATGTTTGGCTTTGTTTTCATAATGGAAACAGTTAAAATTAAAAGAAAACAGGAGGAGATCACATGAACGAGAATATTACAAAGAGAAACGAACTGCTGGCTCAGAAGGTAATAAAAGGTCTTGAATCAAGAAATATGAGCGGTTACTACGCAGCTACAAGAGAAGAAGCTGTAAAGAAGGCTCTTGAAATCATTGAGGAAGGCAGCACGGTTACCATGGGCGGAGCGATGTCGGCTCACGAGATAGGACTTGTAGATGCTGTGAAAAACGGAAACTACAACTTTATCGACAGAGATGCTGCTACGGATAAAAGAGCTGCAATGCTTGCGGCTTATGATGCGGATGTATTTCTTTCAAGCGCAAATGCAATGACAGAAGATGGCATAATAGTGAACATTGATGGAAATTCTAACAGAGTATCCGCTATAGCCCAGGGGCCTAAAAAGGTTCTCTTTATAGTAGGAATGAATAAAATCTGTGACGATCTTGACGGCGCTATGAAGAGAGCACGAAATGTGGCAGCTCCGATTAATGCTCAGCGTTTTGGACTCTCCACACCATGTGCAAAAACCGGTGCATGCATGGATTGTAAATCTCCGGATACAATTTGCTGTCAGTTTTTGATTACTAGATTTTCAAGACATGAAGGCAGAATACATGTAATTCTTGTAAACGATATTCTGGGATTTTAATTTGCCGGATTTGAATAGAGGCTCATAACATGACACGAATAGATGAAAAAATTAAATTCCTGGAATCATCTGAAAAACCGCTGTCTGCAGATATATATTTTATAGAAGGAAACGAATATACATATATTATAGATGCAGGCAGCAATGATGCAGCATTTGAGTATATAAACAGCATCGATAAAAAGAAAATTATCATCACTCATTTTCATCAGGATCACTGCGAAAACATGAATCGAATCAATATTTCCGACGATAATCTTTATGTTGGAAAACACACCCGGAAAACTATAGGAAAAGGAACGATAGTTGAAACAGAAATAAAAATAAACGACGGAATTAACATAAGAATTCTACCTATAAAAAACAGTCATGCAAAAGATTCTCTCTGCGTGGTTGTTAATGATGAGTATCTTTTTCTGGGTGATTCCTTTTACAGCAGCACAAAGGGATACAACGTATCGCTATTGCATGATGAAATAGCACTTCTTGAGAGTATAACTTTCAGCAAGGCAGTCCTTAGTCATGATAACACGATTCACGACCGAGACTATGTACTTGGAAATCTCAAAGAAATTTTTGCTCTAAGGCAAAAGAGTCAACCATTTATCAGCAATGAACTACTAAGGAAATATGAGTAATAATATTATGAAAAGACCTTTGACTAAGATGCTTGTCATCTTACTATTTGTTTGTGGTTGCAGTAAAGAACATACGGTGACTCAAAAGCAGCCTGAATCTGTGAATCAGGAAAATCTGGAAAATACAGAAAAACCATCAGAGAATAGTGACGGGCAAACCAGACAATCTGAGCAGGAAGAAGTAGAGATAGAAACAGTAGAGGCAGAAGAGACAGATCAACCGGACAAACCGGATCAATCCGATCAATCAGAGGCTCAACCTGCGGAAAATACCCTGACACTTTGCATGGTTGGAGATATTTTGCTGCACACACCTATAGAGGAGAGATCACGCGACGATAACGGAACTTACGATTTTGCACCCATATTTTCAGAGATGAAGGATGATATCTCATCTTATGATATTGCGGTTGTTAACGAGGAAGTTATCATAGGCGGTGAAGAACTGGGCATAAGCGGATATCCTGCTTTCAACGCTCCTTATGCTATAGGAGATGCCCTTGTAAACTCCGGCTTTGATGTCATATGCCATGCAACAAATCATGTACTTGATAAAGGAAAAAGCGGTCTTTTAAATACCTGCAACTTTTGGAACGAAAACTATCCGGACATAACAGTCATAGGTATAAACGAGGCAGCGGAAGATAAAGAACGTGTAGATATTATAGAAAGAAACGGAATCAAAATCGCGCTTCTTAATTATACATACGGAACAAATGGCATCTCGCAGCCTGCTGACATGCCGTATGCAGTTGACCTTCTGGAGGAAGATAAAGTCATAAAAGATCTGGAATATGCGGAGCAAAATGCCGATTTTACTGTTGTATTTCCGCATTGGGGTACGGAGTATCGTCTTACCCCGGACTCGTCACAGCAAAAATGGACAGGAATATTTGAGGAGCATGGAGCAGATCTTGTCATTGGAACGCATCCGCATGTTATAGAGCCTATTGAGTTTATTGACGACAAAATGCTTGTCTACTATTCTTTAGGCAATTTTGTAAACTGGACTTCCGGAACAGGTGAAGGGACCACCAACAGAATGGTTGGCGGAATGGCAGGTGTTACCATAACAAAGGACAGTGATGGTGTTACTTCCATATCTGATTATGGAGTAAAGGCCCTTGTCTGTCATGTGTCAGATGAAAAAGGCGGAATCAGGGTTTTTCCGCTGCGAGATTATCCCGAGGAGCTTGCAGCAGTAAATGCAATAATTGCACAGGACAGTTCCTTTTCAAAAGAAAAGTGCATAGAGCTGTGCAATGAGGTATGGGGAGATAAATGGGACTGATAGTATAGTCGGATTGGAGAATGAGATTAAATTTATGGTGGATATTTTTGGAACACTAGGACCAAGCTGTAATGATGAAGCAACGCTAAAAGCTATGTTTATGGCAGGCATGACAGGGGTAAGAATTAATTTGTCACACGTTATGCTAAGAGATAATGAGGAACTGCTTAATTTTGTAAAAAGGGCTGCCGAATCTGTATGTATAGATCCCAAAATCCTTATCGATCTGCAAGGGCCTGAGCTTAGAATCGGCAATCTTCAAAAAGAAATAAATTTATGTTCCGGAGATGAAATACCGGTTAGGTGTGAAGGCTATCATGGAGTAATCTCTGATGTTATCCCTCTCGATAAAAGAATATTTGAAGAGATGGAAGAAGGAGATGAGATACTTCTTGATGACGGGAAGATACTTGCCGGAGTAGAACATAGGAGCAACAATGAGGCAATACTCAAAATAATCAGAGGCGGAATACTTAATAGTAGGAAAAGTATTCTGATTAAAGGAAAAACAATTCTGATGCCAACACTTACATCTGATGATATTAGCAATATCAGTGACGCAGTTAAGCTCGGGGTGACCGGTGTCATGCAGCCTTTTGTCAGGAACAGGCAGGATCTTCAAATACTTAGAAAAACATTGGATGATGCAGGTGGAGATAAAATAGAGATATACGCCAAAATCGAAAACATGGATGGCGTTGGAATGCTTCCGGATATAATGGATGAATGCGATGAGATAGTAATTGCCAGAGGCGACCTTGGAAATGCGATGCCTCTTTGGGAGCTGCCGTATGTACAGAAGCGTATATCAAAAGAATGCCGAACCAGATCAAAACGTTTTATGGTAGTTACCCAGATGCTGGCATCGATGGAACACAGTCCCATTCCAACCAGGGCAGAAGTAAGCGACATTTATAATGCTGTTGCGGATGGAGCATCCTCTGTAATGGTTACGGGAGAGACTGCGATCGGTGAATATCCGGTGGAAGTAATTGAATTTTTATCAAAAACAGCATTGCAATATGAAAAATCCAAGAAAATATAGAGATGTTATTACGTGAAAACTCAGTATATATCAGGGGATATGGGAAACGCAAAAATTTTTTTTGATTTTTTGAAAAAAAATTCAAATTTATTGTTGACACTATATAACCTTAGTGATATATTAAATATCGCTGCGGCGCACGGCAGTAAACAAAAAGCCCGCGAGCCCAGTATTTATCAGCACTTTGACAATAAAATAGTAATGCAACCCTGAAAATTCCAAAAAAAGAATATTCAGAGAACAAAACAACCTAACTTAGGTAAAAACGGACAGAACAAAGCCAAGCAATGTTCTGGCCAGAGAGAACTTGATTGCTGAGACCCGTAAGGGTTTAGGTAATAGATTTAAACGTGAGAGTTCGATCCTGGCTCAGGATGAACGCTGGCGGCGTGCCTAACACATGCAAGTCGAACGGAGATTTGACGCTGCAGAGACTTCGGTCAAAGCTTGTTAAATCTTAGTGGCGGACGGGTGAGTAACGCGTGGGCAACCTGCCTCGTACTGGGGGATAACAGTTGGAAACGACTGTTAATACCGCATAAGCGCACGGTATCGCATGATACAGTGTGAAAAACTCCGGTGGTACGAGATGGGCCCGCGTCAGATTAGCCAGTTGGCGGGGTAACGGCCCACCAAAGCGACG
>NZ_FOBE01000013.1:0-105899 GCF_900109475.1 Butyrivibrio sp. ob235 | reverse complement strand
ATTATATCACTCTATTGGTGAAAAAACTATTCTTTCGAAATCTTGCCACTTTTCCTCGAATAGAAGAAGTACGCGCCGATCAGTACCCAGGCGCCAATCAATATCCTGATGAGCCACTTGGATTCCTCGGGAAGTTCGCCGAGGTCTGCTTTGCCGGCGTTTACTGCGCTGCCGGAATCAAGGTGGTAGAGGCTTCTGGTGTCATCGTAGAGCTTGGCAATGAAGTCGTCGTCCACTTCTTTCTTTCTGCGAACCGACTTGGTGACATTCTCGATCAGGGCACCTGCTGCGTCGCGAAGCGAGGTGGAGCCGTTGAATACACTGGTAACAAAGGTATAGCGCTGGTTATCAAGAAGAAGCTTTGTAGCAGCAATTTTCACATCATAATATGTGCTGTTATCCTCACCTGCTCTATTCAGGTAGTCCTTATATTCAGCAGATTCCTGAGCTTTAGTGGTGACAGGAATATAGCCTTCGGTCTCGGCATAAGCCATTTGGACATCATTCGTCAGCATGTACTGCGCAAAAAGCCAGGATGCAAGCACAACCTGAGGATCCTCTTTATTGAAGATGCAGATAGAGGGACCCTGGGAAATCATTGCGTAGCGGCCACCCGCTGCCTTAATACTGTCATCCAGAAGCTCTCCATCTTTCGAGTAGTACTGTGGAATGGGATATACTACGGTTTCAAAGTCCACCACTTTGTCTTCCGCGATGTCGCGGAGTGGTGCCTTGGAGCCCATCCAGGTGGAGCCGGCGGTTGAGTCGACTGCAAAAATGCACTGTCCTGCATTCAGGAAGTTTGCAGGATATCCGGAGATCTTGAAGGTTGAGAATGCACCGGTTTTCGCATGCTCTGCTATTGTCATGAGGGAAGCCTTGGTATCATCACTGAAAAGTTCGATGTCCCCCTTATCATTCGAGTAGCCTGCCCCCTGCTGTTTCAGCATCTGTATCATCATGTTATCGGTGGATTTATATATAAAAGGTATCATGACCTTCTGGTCATTTAACTTGTAGGTGCCATCCTCGTTTTTCGCAAGGGCTGCCTCGGAAACTTCCCATACAAAATCCCAGGTGAGGACTTCAGGCATCTCGAATCCAAGCTGTTCAACATAGTCTTTATTTACATAGCAGGCCTCGGTCGAGCGCATGTACGGGATTGCATAGTGGCTGCCTCCAATCTTGCACTCTGATAAAAACTCGGGAACAATCTCGTCAATGGTCGGAGCGTCGTATTTCAGCTCGCTGCCGCCAAGTCCATATTTTTCATCTGCGAAAAGATCGTCCAATGGCTCAACAGTGTCCGCGCCGGTCATGTAAGTCGCGATATGATCGGGGTAGGTTATGCAGACATTTGGCGTGGTATCTGTCGCAATATTTGTAATTACGTCATTATAGATTTTGCCGTAATCCGTGTATAGGCGGATTGTTACATCCACATTCGGATAAAGCTCCTCAAAATTCTTAATCGCTTTTTCGTATATTCTTGTCTGGGTTTTGTTGGTATCATTCTTTGCCCAAAAGGTGATTTCAATTTTCTTGTTCTCATCAAAAGATTCCGGTATCTCGAATCCGCGGGCTTCTTTACTTCCGTGGCAGGCGGATAATGCAAGTCCGTTTATGGCGACCGTAAGTACCATAGTGGCTGCAAGCGCAATTTTCTTTATGGATTTTTTGTTGCAAAAATTCGGCATCATCCCTTCGTACCTCCTCTTGCAACTCCGGCCATGATTTTCCTTCGAAATACAAGGAACAAAATCATCAGCGGTACGGAAATTGCCACCACTGCTGCCATCATGGCGGGAATATTTTCACGGCCAAAGCCATTTTCACGTATCTCCTGAATTCCGTTGGAGACGAGGAAATAGTTGGAGTCGTCAGTGATGAGTCTCGGCCAGATGTAAGAATTCCAGCACTCGATGACCTTCAGGATTGTGATGGTGATGAGTGTGGGCTTTGCAATCGGAATCATGACACGCCATAGATAGCGCATGTCGCTAGTCCCGTCGACCTTTGCTGCTTTGTAGAGTTCGTCCGGAATCTGCTCGAAGTTTTCCTTAAGAAGATATATGTAAAAAACCGAGATGACGGACGGCAGCACCAGTCCGGGGAAGGAGTTGCGCATATTCAGGTCGGTAATTGTGACATAGTTTGTGATGATGACGAGTTCGTTTGGAATCATCATCAGTGATAAAAACAGCGCGAATACCAGGTTTTTTCCGGGGAATTCGAGTCTTGAAAATGCGAATGCGGAAAGAACCACGATTACAAGCATTATGCCCGTGGTAACCACCGTGAAAATGAAGGTGTTTATCAGGTATCTTCCCAGAGAAACTTCCGTGAACGCGCTCACATAGTTTTGGAAAGTGGGCGATGTAACGATGAGTCTCGGAACGTACTCGCTGTTGTAGGAACTGTAGCTTTTAAAGGATGTGAGAATCATCCAGTAAAAAGGGAACAGTACAATTAGGGCCCAGAAAGTCAGGAAAAGGTATTTCACAATTCCCTGGGCTATTGTGGCGGCCCGGTCGCGGGCTTCGATTTTTTCGTAATTAAGGTCATTCATTGGGTGTACCCCTCATCCGGCACTTCGTGCCACCTTGTCTTCGCTCCGCTTCGGTCGGCGCTAAGCCAACGTCCCCCGGACGTTGAGCGCCCCCAAGGGGAAGGCTCTTTCTATTTTATTGGTAATATACCGTCTTCTCGCTGACGAGCAGGTTGATGACGGTGATGGTGAATACTATGGCGAACAGGATGATCGCTGCAGCCGAGGCATAGGACGGGTAGCCGCCGCTGTTGCCGTAGAGCATGTCGTAGATGTAGCCTACGATTGTGTTCATGCCTGCCGCGTTGAGGTCGGTTCCAAAAAGCGCAACCTCGTCGCTGTATGCTTTGAAAGCCCCGATAAATCCGGTGATGACCAGGTAAAAGATCATGGGCGAGATCATCGGGAGCGTGATTTTCGTGAAAATTCTCCACTTGGGAGTTGCATCTATCTTAGCCGCTTTGTAGTAGATGGGATCGACGGAAGCGAGATTGCTCGTCAGAATCAGGATCTTAAAGGGCAGCACGCACCAGATGGTGTAGAAGCACATGACGAACATTTTTGCCCAGTAGGGGCCGTCGATGAAATCGATGCTTTCGCCGCCGAACGCATTTATGAGCACGTTCACCATGCCATCGGTGTAAGCGGTTTTCTGGAAAAGGATCATGAAAACAAGTCCCACCGCCAGAGTGTTAGTGACGTAGGGAAGAAAATAGATTGTCTGGAAAAGCTCCCTCAGTTTGTCAATTGAGCTGAGGGCTATCGAAATAATCAGCGCAATACCTGTGGAAAGCGGCACTGTTATAAGCACGATTATGAAGGTGTTTTTCAGAGCCTGTATGAAATACGGGTCGTGCAGCACGTAGGAATAGTTGTAGGTTCCGAGTCCGAAATAGCTCTGCGACGCAAAGTTGTAGCCCTCCTCAAAGGAGTACACAAATACGTCTATCATCGGATAGACGAGGAATGCTCCCAGGAATATGATCGCCGGCAGAAGGCACAGCCAGGCGGTTAGGGTCTGTTTCTTATTGCTCACCGGATTACATCCTCCGTTTCAGCGTCAAAAATGTGGACCTTCGAGGGTTTAAGTCTGAAGCAGACTTCGCCTCCGATGAACTGGGGACGTGTCTCCGAAGGGATTATCGCTCTTATCACGGTTCCTTCAAAAGCCTCGTGTGTACAGATAATGCTGGTGTCACGCCCCATTACTTCCATTTTTCTGAATTCGCAGCGAAGGGTTCCAAAAGAATTATCAGTATCATTTTCGGACAGGGCTTCAAAGCCCTCAGGTCTTATAGCAACGTAGCACGGTCTGATTTCCGAGCTTCCGGCGCCATTGGCATTTTGGGATATTTCTCCCTTCTCACAATTTCTTCCGGCCTGTCCGCAAAGGTCCTTCACATCCATCACGTAGTCTTTTCCTATGAAAAGTGAACTGCCTCTGATCTCACCCTTGAAGACGTTGATCTGGGGAGATCCCAGGAATTTCGCAACAAAAAGGTTGTCCGGATAGTCGTAGACATCCTGAGGCGCGCCGTACTGCATGATGCAGCCGTCCTTCATAACTACGATGGAGTCACAGATGCTCATCGCCTCTTCCTGATCATGGGTTACGAAAATCGTGGTAATTCCGGTCTCTATCTGAATTCTCTTGAGCTCTTCTCTTGTCTGGAGGCGGAGTCTTGCGTCAAGATTTGACAAGGGTTCATCCAGAAGGAGGACTCTGGGCTGCTTAACAAGTGCTCTCGCTATCGCAACTCTCTGCTGCTGTCCGCCCGACATCTCGGAGGGCTTGCGGTCAAGAAGGCTCTCAATCTGCACAAGCTTTGCGGTCTTAAGGACTTTGCTGTTCATCTCGTCCTTTGTAAGCTTATCCTTTCCACGCAGGTTCTCAAGCGGGAACCGAATGTTTTCTCGCACGTTAAGGTGCGGATACAGCGCATAATTCTGGAAAACAAGCCCCACTCCGCGATTTTCAGCAGGAAGTTCTGTTACGTCATCATCTCCGAAGAATATCTTGCCGGAAGTCGGTTTTTCAAGGCCGCTTATAAGATTAAGGACCGTACTTTTTCCGCAGCCCGAAGGACCGAGGAGCCCAATGAGCTTCCCGTCCTGGATTTCGTGGTCGAAGTTATTTACGGCGATGACGTCGCCCTTAATTTTTTTGTTTCTGTTTGGGAATTTTTTTGTTAGATTTTCTAAAACTATTTTCATACCTTCCCCCAATTTATTCCTCGTCGAATTTGATTTCCGGGAACCCGGCCGCGTAGTACTGCGAAAGGAAGCTTTCGCTGTCGCGGTTCATGATGAGTTCCTGCGGGAAATGGATTTCCTCAAGCATTGATATCGCTGTGGGAAATCTTCCGACATCTGTCGCGATATGAGCGTCGGTGTTGACGCAGATGCTTACCCCAAGCTCTGCGCATCTTATGGCGATTTCCTTGCATCTGTCCATAACGTCGCCGCTCCAGATAACACTGTGCTCATTTATCTCGATCGGTTTGTGTAGTTCTTTTGCCCGGTTTAGGACTTCGTCGGTTTCAAAAGGTATTCCGGCGCGGCCTATGTGTCCGAGCATCAGTATTTGCGGATCTTCCAGAACGGTGATGTACATCTGAGTCGCCTGGTTTTTAGTGATGCCCTGAAGTCCCCATTTTCCGTGCACACTTGCTATGATAAAGTCCAGGTTCTCTGTCGCTCTGTGAAAGAGGTCTTTGTCTTCCTTGTAGGGATCGCCTACGATTGATCTTTTTATAGGAAGTCCCATTCCGAAGAGGTAGCCCTCGGGATTGACTATGTCCACCTCGCATCCGCGAAGGAGTTTAACGCCATGCCAAAAGCGTTTCCAGCACCCCTGATTGGTGAAAAACTGGTAGGAGCGCAGATCCTCGTCCTCTGCAACGACCATGGAACTGAAATGGTCGGTGCTGGCAAGAAGCTCCAGTCCTATGGACTCGGCCTCCCGCACGTTCTCCTCGATGGTTGAGTAGGCGTGCGCCGAGTATAATGTGTGGGTGTGCAGGTCACATTTTATGGTTAGCATTTTCTCCTCATCCGGCACTTCGTGCCACCTGTCTTCGCTCCGCTTCGGTCCGCGCTGAACCGACGTCCCCCGGACGTCGAGCGCCCCCCAAGGGGAAGGCATAGAAGGCATATTATTGTTTTATTCTATCGTCGTTAGTTCTCCGCTGTTGAAGCCGACGGCGTATTTGCCGATTCCGACTCTGTCGCGGACAGCTATTTCAAATTCTATTTCTCCGTTTGCCCTGGTGTATACTTTTTCGAAGCCGACAAGTTCAAGGTAGTCGTGCGCTTCGTCGGGCAGTCTGTAAACCTGGATTATCTCTGCGCCGTCCTCATCGGATTTGTTGGTAAGCTTACCGCAGACCATACGCCGTCCGGTGTTGAAGGACAGCTTCGATATCTCAAAATCGGAGTAGGTCAGTCCGTATCCGAAAGGGAACTGCACGGGAATATTTTCCTTGTAAATGTGGCGATATCCGATGTGGAAACGCTCTTTGTAATGAACCATCTCAGTGTCCCCAAAATCGCCTATACTGTGGGCTGAGCAGTCTTTTTCCGATTTATAAAAAGTCTCCGGCAGGTGTCCGCAGGGATTGATGTCCCCAAGGATAACCTCTGCGAGCGCGTTTCCGCCCTCCATGCCATTATAATACATCCACACAAGTGCTTTACACTTATCAAGCCATCTTGTCATATCAACGGCGCCGCCGCCTATCATACAAACTATGGTATCCGGACGTTTTTCCAAAAGTTCTTCAAGAAGTTCATCCTGCTCGTAAGGGAGCTTTATATTCTCTTTGTCCTTACCCTCGAGGTCGATATCGTGATTTAATCCGCCTACGAAAAGTACATAATCATAGTCATTGCAGGCAGCCAGAGCTTCGTCCCTTAGCTTTTTACGAAGCTTTGAAAGCTCTTCTTTTTCTTTTGCATCTTCCGCAGAGTCCTTGGTTTCCTCAATGTCATCAAGGCTTGTAGCCTGCCAGTTTGTGCCCTCATAGCTGAAAATCGCTTCCTGAGCGCTGGCGTAACCCCGCAGGTAGTCGACCTTTGCCGCTCCGCCTATTCTTCCCTTAATTCCAAGAAGCGGAGTGATTTCGTAAAGGGCCTTGATTTCTGCGCTTCCGCCGCCGTTTGAATGGGTGCGGTTTGCATTTTCGCCAATTATAAGAATTCTCTTATTCTTTATTTCATATCGTGAGAGAGGAAGGTGCTTATCTTCATTTTTCAAAAGTACGATGCTTCCCCTTGCGATGTCAAGGCAATCCTGTCTTGCTGCAAATGAGTTGTAGGGCGCATCTTTCCTGATCATCACGTCCTCATCAAGCATGTTGAGGCGAAGCATCAGGATCAGAACGCGAATTACCTTGCGGTCGATTATTTCCTCGTCGATTTCGCCGCTTAGAACCATGTCCTTTAGCGGCTTCGCAAATTTGTAATTATCAAAATCGCTTGTGACAGACATATCCAGGTCAATTTCCGCTTCGGCAGCTTCTTTAGTATTGTGAATGCCACCCCAATCGGAGATCACGAGTCCCTGGAAGCCCCATTTTTCTCTGAGAATCTCATTCAGAAGGAGCTTGCTCTCACAGCAGTACTCACCGCGCAGCTTGTTGTAGGCAGCCATTATGCTGTAGGGATTTGCGGCGTCTATGACATCCTTGAACACCTGGAGATACAGCTCATCAAGAACATCGTCGTCGATTTCTTCATCGACTTCAAGCCTTGCAGTTTCCTGGTGATTCAGGGCGAAGTGCTTCGGGCATGCGGAGACATCCCAGCTCTGGACGCCTTTTATATACTCCGATGCCATCTCGGAGGTCAGGAAAGGATCCTCGCTGAAATATTCAAAGTTTCTTCCGCAAAGCGGCGACCTTTTGAGGTTCATGCCGGGCGCAAGGATTATATCTTTACCGCGGCCTCTGGTCTCCTCGCCGAGAACGCTTCCGGTTCTGCTTGCAAGGTTTCTGTTCCAGGTCGCTGCAACCGCGCTGTTGCAGGGAAGATAGGTAACATAATCGTCAGTGTTTCCTACCGGAATCCAGTCGTCTTTTTCAAACTCCGCGCGAACTCCCATGGGGCCGTCGGACATTACAAGCGGCGGTATCCCAAGTCTCGGTATTCCCTTCGTTTTGAAGAGTTCGTTTCCGTGGATCATCCCGATTTTTTCATCCAGGGTCATCGCCTCTAAAATTTCTTCCGCGCGGTATTTTAAAGTTTGAATGCTTCCTTCCATAATGTGCCCTTCCGATTATAATAATCACAAATTACGGTTTTATCCATAATAATCTTAGCACACCGGCGCTGAAGTATTCGTTAAATAACTATAAAAAAGTAGCGTTTTTCCGTTTATGAAAAGATTATATTCCTCAGTTTTCTCGTGGCAACTCCGGTGCCGTAATCAACTCTCTGAGTCAGCATAAGGAAGGTTGTTCCGCTCTCGGGATCATTGCAGAAATAGGGGCCAAGCCAGCCATCCCAGCCGTACTCGCCTTCGCCTGCGATTATTCCGGCTCTTCCGGGATTCTTCATTATGCGCATAAGATTGCCGTAAGAAAATCCGCCGAGGGCGCTCCAGGTTTTCATGTCGTTTTGCTGCTCATCTGTGAGCTGAGCTCCTGTCATAAAGCGCACGGTATTCTTTGTGAGGATTTCTTTTCCTTCAAAAATACCGCCGTTCATGAGCATTCTTGCAAAGTTCGCGTAGTCGTCAATTGTTGAGAAAATGCCCGCGCCGCCTGATTCGAAGGCATTCTTTTTTCCATCATCTCGGATACCCAGGTTGTTGCCGCTGTATCTGACAGGTGCTTCGCCGTAGCAATCATAGGCAGTTGCGAACCGGTCCATTTTTTCCTCAGGCACATAGAATCCGGTGTCCTTCATGTTAAGCGGCTCAAAGATGCGCTCCTTCAGGAAGTCTCCGAACTTCATTCCGGAAGCCGTCTCTATTACAGCGCCAAGTACGTCGGCGCTTGTGCCGTAGCGGAAGTGGTCCCCGGGTTGGAATTCAAGCGGAAGTCTGCCCAAGCGCTCAGCGAACTCCATGGTGCTCATCATGTTATCGGTGGGAAGTCTGTCGATCAGCTCGTTATAAAGCTGCCCTGTTGTGATCTCCGCCGCCGTGTTGTCGAAGGGATAAACAAGCCCTGAGGTCATGTCGAGAAGGTCCTTTATGAACATCGGGCGATCCCATCTCACGGGCCTTCTTACTCCGCCTTCAACTATTTCCTGATTTTTGAAGCTCTCGATGTAGTTTCCGACAGGCTCGTAGGGCTCAATTATTCCGTCCTGAATGAGGAGCATCGCTGCCGCCGCAGTTATTGGCTTACTCTGGGAGTAGAGCCTTACGATGGTATCACGCTTAAACGGCTTTTTTGCTTCAAGATCCGCAAAGCCCGCCTCTGCGTACATTTTTTCCTCACCATCCTTCAGGACAAGAGCATTTAAACCCACCAACTCTCCTGAGTCTATGATTCTGTCAATACATTCTGTGAATAGTTTTTTCTTGTCTCGCATTGTGTCTCTCCTTACTTTTTTCTAAATACAGGAATTGATTCAATCGGAGCTTTTACAGTAATTGTCTGCGCGCCATCGTAAATCTTGCCGTCTCTTATGTCTTCCCACTTTCCTTGAGGAAGGTATACCTGCCTCTCAAACTGATTCAGTTCAAGGATCGGAGCAACCAGGTAGTCACTTCCGAACATGTACTCATCGTAGGTTTCCCAGCACTTTTCATCATTCGGGAACTCGTAGAAAAGTGTCCTGATTATAGGTGAGCCGTTTTTGCTTGTTTCTTCAAAAAGTGATTTTATATAGGGCTTCAGCTCATGTCTTAAATTCAGCTGATCCTTCATTATCTTGAAATTGTCTTCGCCGTAACTCCAGAGTTCATTGTCCTGGCCGGTGTGAAGATATCCGCCGCCGAAATCTCTGTTATCAAGCGGAGGAATGTCATAGGGACCTCTGTCTCCGTGGATTCGGAGGATTGGTGAAAATACCGCAAATTCAAACCATCTGATAAGGAGCTGTCTGAAATCGGGATCATTCACATCGTCGGTCATGAAGCCGCCGATGTCGGTTGTCCACCATGAAATTCCGGCAAGTCCCATATTGAGGCCTGCAGCGATCTGGTCCCTTAATGCTTCAAAAGTACTCGGTACATCTCCGGACCAGACAACATTTCCGTACTTCTGGCTTCCGGCCCAGGCTGAGCGGAGGAGGTTGACTACCGGTGTATTCTGCTCTTTTTTCATGTTGTCGTAGAAGGTGCGGCTATAGCACTGCGGATAGATGTTGCTGACTTCCAGTGCCGGTCCCATGTAGTACCTTAGGGCGTCGAAGTCATACTTGATAAGGTCAGGCTCAGAGTTATCGAGCCAGAACATGTCTATGCCGAGATCATAGTAATTTTTCTTGCAAACCTGCCATACATAGTCTCTGGCATCGGGGTTGGTCGCATCGAAAACTGTGCAATCCCCCTGATAATCATAGTTCTGAAGTCCGCCTCTTTCATTTTTCACAAGGAGGCCCTTTTCCAACATGTCGTAAAAGTGCTCGCTGCGTTTGTCGACTGAAGGCCATACGGAAACCATGACCTTGATGCCCATGCTGTGGAGCTCGTCCACCATCGCCTTGGGATCAGGCCAATAGGTCTCGTCAAATTTCCAGTCGCCCTGAACGGTCCAGTGGAAGAAGTCGATAACGATGCAGTCGATCGGCACGCCCTTCTCCTTGCAGGTGCGGGCTACGGTGAGGACTTCCTCCTGTGTGCGGTATCTGAGTTTGCACTGCCAGAGTCCCAGCAGCTCGTCAGGCATTTGCGGCGCACGGCCGGTCACTTCGGTGTAATTTTCAATAATCTGTCTTGGTGTGTCCTCAGCTGTGATCCAGTAGTCAAGCTCCTTTGAGGCCTCAGTCACCCACTCGGTGTAGTTGTTTCCGAAGGTTACGCGGCCTACGGCCGGATTGTTCCATAAAAATCCGTAGCCAAGGCTGGATACTGCGAAAGGTACAGACACCTGTGAATTTCTCTGCTCGAGGTCGAGGATGCATCCCTTCAGGTCCGTGTAGGGCTGCTGGTACTGTCCCATTCCGAATATTTTCTCGCCGTCGTTACTCTCGAATTTGAGTGTGATGCGGTAGTCGCCGCCCACATGCGGCTTGTAATCGCGGTTAATGTATTTAAGGCATCTTGATTCCTTTGACTCGGTTCCACCGTAGCAGCGAAAATACTCGCGAAGGAACATCTTTTCATCTTTATAAAAAGTTATTACTCCCGCAAAGTTCACGGTTGCCTTGATCTTGCCGTTTTCAATGCTCGCAAATGGGCCGTCCTCGCGCTCTGTGATAGAAATTTCGCCTTTGGCCGCGCTGCCACCGGTAGATGCGCCTTTTCCCATGCACCCGTCGTCATCTGCGAGCGCCCAGTTTCTTCCGGTGAACTCCGGATACATGGTGCTTCGAACTCTCAGTGAATTCTTGCCCCAGGGCTCTATTCTCAGTGTTTCCCCCTGTCTTTTTGCAATAAGTGCTCCGTCTTTTTCAAGAAATATCATGTCTTTCCTCCCTCGTACTGAAAACTCTTTCTATTTTTTGCCATTCAATTTTTATCGAACAGTTCTTTATTCATTAAATATTTTAATAACAAACAGCCTGCCTTCTCGTACGCTGATTTCGGCGATATTGCCATCAGGAATTTCATTGGAAACTCCCAGCGGAAAATCCGAGATAATGTCAGCATCTTCAATGTTGTATTTTGCATTTTTTATTGTTACGCCGTGGGCGTCACCGCCTGCCGCCAGCACTGAGAAATACTTGCATTTTTCGGATATCGTGAATTTTCCCGACACTACTCTGATCTCAGAGTAATCATCTAAAATGATTCCCGATAGCCCCTTAGAATCCAGCATTAGCAAAATTGCGAGGTTTCCAAGTGTATGGTCAAATCTTTTTCCAAGCGCGCCAACTAGCACAAACTCAGTAAAGCCGCGGCTTATTGCTTCCTTTACGGCGTAAACGGTGTCTGTGTCATCCTTTTCTGTGGGCAGCACTATGGTTTCTACATCTAATTCGGGATTTTCATGGGAATCGAAGTCCCCCACAATTAAAGAAGGCTTGAATCCAAGCCCTTCCATGTGAGAAAGTCCACAGTCGCAGTAGATGAAAAAATCATCATCACTGAGGCGCCCGCGGACAAACTCATAGTTTTCAATTGGTGATCCCCCAACTACAACACATCTTTTCATAAATCCCCCACAACTTTTCACTCCACGTTTCCATCGAGTTTCAGCGAATCCGTGACATAGCATTTGTAACCATTCTGCGTGCAGAATTCACTGATTTTATCCACAAGCCTCATGTCGTTGGTGTACTCGATCATGAATACCACGAGGCCTTCTTTTTTCGCACGGGCCAGATACTCCGTGTAATATTTTCTGTCAAATGCGGTCTGCTCGCCAAACTCGCCCTTTTCATAATCCAGGATCGTACTGAAAACCGACTCCTGGTTGATTCCGGCGATAATGTCCTGTTTGTTCTCATCCATGAGCTGCGACACAAACGTATCTCCGCCGTTCACAATGATCGGAAGATGGTACTTGTCGTCAAGCCTCTGAAGTATTTTCACAATTCCTTTGTAGATCCAGGAATGCGGATACATATAATATACGTCCAGATTATCTATGAAAAATCCATCAACTCCCTTTGCCACATACTGTGCAGCAAGAGTATCACAAATAAAATCCTGCCAGGACTCTTCTGATACATCAACCCAGTATTCTCCGGGCCAGTTTTCATACTCAGCAAGTGTTATATCTGAAAAAGTCTTGTAGTAATCCCTGAAATCTTCAATAGAGCCTACATTCAGATAGGTGTAAATCCGCCTGCCGGCTTTTTTCAAAGAGCCTATATCCTCTGCCGTAAGATACTGCGCATCAATTACCGCAAGGCCAATGTTGGTGTCGCCGTCGAGCTTCTTGTGGAGCTGCTCCGCGCTCGCGCCAATGTACACCCCATAGCCCCTTGGTCCATCGGGAGAGTCAATGTCCACCACGTAGCCGGCATGGGCAATCTGCGGGATTGCGATGAAAATGGCTATGAATACACCTGCTGCCATCCGTACCGGCATGCTTACCAAGGCACTTTTTATATGTTTAATTAAACTTATCAAATCTTTCATAAAAACTCTTCTCAATTATTGCCTCTCTCATGCATTTTTTGATAATAAAATATGTACTGCTGTATGATGCCGGCGTTTTCACCATATTCCGGAAACGGATTGACTCCGCCAAACTCTTCATTGATAGCACGTTCAATCCAGACATCCACCGGGGCTCTGCCCATTCTGGCATATGCAAAAAGGCAGATGCAATTGGACACCTTTTTTCCTACTCCGTGAACTTCCATGAGTTTCTCAAAAAGATCTTGATCATCTAGAGCATCTATTGCGTCAAGATCAAGTTCGCCGTTACAGACTTTTCTGATTGCATCGAGCACGTAGGGAGCCCTGTAGCCAAGGCCACACTCTTTCAGGTCCTCTAGAGTCGCCGATGCCATCTGGTAGGCGGTGGGGAAGGCGTAGATTTCGGTATCGTCTTGCTGGGTCTGAACTGCTGTAGTTATTCTTGTTCCAAATTTTCTGGAAACAGCCTCTACCGCACTCGATATAGCCGGGATGCTCTTTCTCTGTGAAATTATGAAGGATATCAGCATCTCCCACTTATCTTGTTTTAGAATTCTGAGCCCTCTGCCAAAGTCGATGGCCTTATCTGAAAATGCGTATTTCCCACACTCTTTCTTGCATATGTCTGCATAATTTCTTTCGAAATCAAAGTATGGTTCCCAGATGGATTTCCACTCTTCTTCGGAGCAGGAAACTTCGTAGGTGTTCTTCTTATCATCAAGTTTCTTTATGTACACCACATTATCCCCGGTTATAAATCTGAATACTCCGGGAGCTGTTTCTTTTACGCGGAAGCATTGTCCGCTCAGCTGTATTTTCTTAAGGTCGAAATCATCTGTAATTGTTATGTTCATATTATGCTTGTATTGCTCCATTTATTTATAATCTGAAAGGGCTGGATTTTCCAGCCCTTTCAATAATATTCATATCACTAATCATCCAAATCCAATCACTTCACTGCATCCAATATCTTCTGTGCATTATCACTTGTGATCTTCACGTAGTCGCAGCCGATGTAGTTCTCGTTGCTCTGGCCTTTGATGTAGTTGATAGCTGCGTCGGCAGCACTGTGAGCCTGTGAGAAATGATCGTTAAAGACTGTTCCTGTCATCTTGCCGTCGATAACATCTTCGAGGGCTTCCACAAGGGCATCCACACCTACAAGATAGATGTCGGTTCCGACTGTTCTGCCGGCATCTTCGATGGATTCAAGGGCCCCGAGAGCCATTGCATCATTGTTGCAGAATACAACTTCGGTCTCGGGATGAGCCTCAAGTGCATCAGCAACAAGATTCTTTGCCTGCTGCTTATCCCAGTTGCCGACTCCGCTTGTAAGGCAGTTAACATCCATTCCTGCGTCCTGAAGTGCCTTTATTGAAAAGTCTGTGCGATACTGTGCGTCGATATTCTCAGGATCGCCCTGTATCATGATATAGTCGACTTTACCATTCTTGTTCATGTCAATGGTATCCATACCAAGATCTGAGATGATCTCGCCTTGATATGTTCCGGACTGGCGGGCATCGCAGCCAACATAGCATACCTTCCAGTTGTTATCTCTCCATCTCTGTTCTTCTTTGTTATCGGGCTCACGGTTGATGTACACAAGCGGGATATTGGCACCGACTACAAGATCAGTTATATCGGAAGCTGATGAAGTATTTACCGGATTCACGATGAGTACATCCACTCCATCCTTTATGAAATCCTGAATCTGTGCTGTCTGCACTGCCTGATTACCCTCGCTATCAACTATGCTTACGTTGTCAGCGGAAAATCCCTGTGCAACCATGTAGCTTTTGAGCTCATTTCTGAAAAGAGCCATAAAATCGTCATCGAACTGATAGATGCAAATTCCGACCTTCTTATCAAGAAGGCTGGCTGCTTTGACGTCGTTACCGCCTGTAGATGTTGTAGTGGTGTTCTCAGTAGAAGTCTGCTCTGTTCCTGCTGTCTCATTGTTTGTATTACCTGAAGAACAGCCTGATATCATCGATACCATAAGTGCTGCCACCATCATAATACTTACCAGTTTATTTTTCATAATATTGTTGTCCTCCTGTTTTACCCCTCATCCGGCACTTCGTGCCACCTGTCTTCGCTCCGCTTCGGTCCGCGCTGAACCGACGTCCCCCGGACGTCGAGCGCCCCCCAAGGGGAAGGCTTCATATTGTTCAATACTTCTTCTCCGGATACTTCTCGTAGAATGCTTCCTTCTCGCGAAGCATCTGTTTATTCGCATGGCGGAGAGCGCGTCTGATATCTCCCTCGGTGTCGTCATACTCATAGCCAATGGCAAAATAGACGCCATCCGGATCGCTGCATCTCTCACGCAGCTTCTCAATTTTTTCTGTAAATTCAGTCTTATCTATGTTCTCGCAGACAATGGAAAATTCCTCGCCGCTTGATCTGAAGACCTCTGTTTCATCGAAGGTCTCTCTGAGTATCTGGCCAGCTTTTTCAAGAGCCTGATTTCCGGCGTCATGTCCGTTTTTCTCATTCAGATACTGAAGGCCGTTCATCATGCAAAATGCAACGCCAAAGGGCTCTTTTTTCCACTTAAGGAGCTCGGCAAATTCGTCCACTGTGCGATTCATAGCCGCTCTGTTTCTAACACCCGTGAGCATATCAACGCTTGTCAGCCACTCAAGGCGCTTTAAGAACTGGCTGTTAGCCATCTCCGATGACAGGAAAACCGAGAGAATCTCCAGCGTATCCTTTATCATGTTTGCATTATCAACGTTAAAGTTTGTAAGAAGAATATATCCCACGGTCTCAAGCCTTTGCTTTAAAGGCACAAGGCAGAGACTTTCAGCGTTTTCGCTCTTTAAAGCCTTCGCCCACCCGGGAGCAATCTCTTTGATTCTTTCTATCTCCGCTTTATTTCTCATGATAAAGCAGTCACTCTCACCGACGATCTCACCCCAGGATTCCGCTATGTCATAAGGAACCTTCATGTAAATCTGCGCAGCCCAAAGAATTCCTTCCTTATGGTCCTGACTGATTATCTCAGCCTTTTTCTTTTCTTTATTCAGGGAAATTACGCATGCGGAAGAAGCATCCGTAAACTCGCGAATGTCCTTAATTACCTGCCCCAGATTGGTCTTAAAATCGTGATCCGTACGAAGCTCAAGGCAGCTCTTTATCACAAATCCCGCAATTATCGGCGACAGAGATGAAAACTTGCCGGCATCCATTTCCTTTGTAAGCTCATAGATATACTGGCAATATCCAACGCTTCCGTCCTCCTCCTGCTTTAACGGCAAAATTATGTTGTCTGTCCAGACTCCCAGGGACTTTGTGGTATCTACATAATTATGGAATTTTTCTCCCTCAAAAGCAGCCTTGATGCACATATTTTCAAATTCAGGCTCCCTGGGAAGATATTTGGTATAGGAATCTCCCTCCACGTTTTCTCCGGTCATGCTGAACTTATCATTAGCAGCAAAAATCTGGACATCCTTTGCAGTTCCATCCTCGTCTCTTGTAACTGCCAAAATTGCACACGGATTCTCAACAGATTCAGCTATAATCTTGTACTTATCATATGTGCTGCATGCCGGATTCATCAGGATACCTCCTATCCTCGTAGTTATGATTATTTTACCATACTTTTTAACGAGAAATAGTTAAATAATCATAAACAAGCCTCTCCCCGTTTAAAGGGAGAGGCCTTGAAATTCATTTCATTTATTTGAAAAATCGGGCATTTTCCAATATCAAAATCAGTTCTTAACGATCATCTTACCGCCACGCTTTGATACAACGTCGAAGATAACGGCTGCAAGAAGAACGACACCCTTAACCACCTTCTGCATGTTGGCATCAACACCCATAAGTGACATACCAAGGTTGATAACACCCATAAGAACCGCACCGACGATAACTCCGGGAACAGTACCAATTCCGCCGTATGCAGATGCACCACCGATGAAGCAGGATCCGATAGCGTCCATCTCGTAGTTCTGGCCGTATGTAGGCTGAGCTGATGTAAGACGAGCTATTGTGATCATTCCTGCAAGTGCTGCAAGGAATCCCATGTTTGTGTATGCAAGGAAGTAAACTCTGTTTGTATTGATACCTGAAAGCTTTGTAGCCTTCTCGTTACCACCTACTGCGTAGAAGTAACGTCCAACAGTTGTGTTGTTTGTGATGTAACCGTAAACAAGTACTACGATGAGAACCCAGATGAGAACTGTAGGAATACCCTTGTGCTGTGCAAGCTTGTAAGCGAAGAGAACGATTACAGCTGAGATAACAACAAGCTTTCCAACGAATGCTCCGAAGTGCTCTACGTCATAGTTCTTCTTGGATCTCTGAATACGTGATGAAACCTGAAGAACGATGAATACTGCTGTTGCAACAAGTCCGCCAAAGAGACATGTAAGGTTAAGTGTTCCGTTTCCGAAGATGTCGTGGATATAGCAGTCAGCACCGCCACCGAAGAGGTTAACGAATGTTGTCTTATCCTTGATGGAAACTGTAAGTCCGTTAAGTACTACGTTTGAAAGTCCTCTGAAAACAAGCATTCCTGCAAGTGTTACGATGAAAGGAGGAATTCTAACAAATGCGATCCAGAATCCCTGGAAAGCACCGATTGCTGTACCAAGAGCAATCATGATAAGAATTGCAAGCGGGATCGGGATGTTCATGTTAACCATGAGAGTCGCACCAACCGCACCTACGAAGCAGACAACCGATCCAACTGAAAGATCGATGTTACCACCGGTTAAGATACACAGGAGCATACCTGTTGCAAGTACGAACACGTAAGCGTTTTGTGAAATCAAGTTACTAACGTTCATGGGAAGCAGAATTGCTCCGCCTGTTCTCCATGAGAAGAATGCAACTACTATGACGAGTACGATGATCATAGTATTTTTCTTTAAAAAGCCAAGAACCTGGTCCTTATTCATTATTTAACCTCCTTATTTCCGGATGACTGTAAAATCTTAGCCATAATCTTTTCCTGAGTAGCTTCTTTTCCATCAAGCTCTCCTACCATTCTGCCTTCGTTCATGACATAAATTCTGTCACACATACCAAGGATCTCGGGAAGCTCTGAAGAAATCATGATTACTGATTTGCCCTCAGCTACCAGCTGGTTGATGATGCAGTAGATTTCGTATTTAGCACCTACGTCGATACCTCTTGTAGGCTCATCGAGTATAAGAATATCAGGGTCTGCGAACATCCACTTTGCAAGAAGTACCTTCTGCTGGTTACCACCGGAGAGGTTTCCTACGTTCTGTTCTACTGAAGGAGCCTTAGTCTTAAGCTTCTCCTTGTAGTCTACTGCTACACTGTATTCCTTATCTTTATCAATTACTGTCTTCTTACTTACCGCATCGAGATTAGCAAGTGTTGTGTTAATCTTGATCGGGTTTGTCAGGATAAGTCCGTTACCCTTTCTGTCCTCAGTAACATATGCAAGCTTGTGCTTTATTGCATCCTGTACTGTATTGAGGTGAACTTCCTGTCCTTTTATGAAAAGCTGTCCGGAGATGTTGTCTCCATAGCTCTTTCCGAATAGGCTCATTGCAAGCTCGGTACGGCCTGCACCCATGAGTCCTGATATGCCGAGTACTTCACCCTTCTTAACGTGAATGCTGACATCTTTA
The DNA here is from genome assembly GCF_900109475.1 of Butyrivibrio sp. ob235. Taxonomy (NCBI): domain Bacteria; kingdom Bacillati; phylum Bacillota; class Clostridia; order Lachnospirales; family Lachnospiraceae; genus Butyrivibrio; species Butyrivibrio sp. ob235. The sequence goes on along the minus strand of NZ_FOBE01000013.1, from coordinate 87,526 downwards.
ACAACTTTTCTATCGCTATATAAAGGATGGTAAACATTCCAGTTCTTTACTTCCATCATGACTTCGTCGCCGACATGGTGTTCTCTCTTCGGGAAACGGTCTGCTATTTCACGACCAACCATGCCCTTGATGATTCTGTCTTCTGAGAAGTCATCAACGCCCTTAGTCAGTGTCTCGATTGTAGAACCGTCACGGATAACCGTGATCTTGTCTGCAACGTAAGATACCTCGTTGAGCTTATGTGAGATGATGATTGATGTAAGTCCCTGCTCCTTCTTGAGCTTAAGCATAAGATCAAGCAGAGCCTTGGAATCTGTCTCATTAAGTGATGATGTAGGCTCGTCGAGAATAAGAAGTCTTGCATTCTTTGAAAGTGCTTTTGCAATCTCAACAAGCTGCTGTTTACCAACACCTATATCCTTAATCTGTGTCTGTGCGCTATCCGGTAATCCAACGATATCAAGATATTTGCGTGCAAGATCGCTGGTCTCATTCCAATTGATCTTGAACTTAGTTCCTCTCTCGTTTCCGAGGAACATGTTCTCCGCAATTGTCATGTAAGGAATAAGTGCAAGCTCCTGATGGATAATAACTATTCCTTTTCCTTCACTGTCCTTAATGTCGTTAAACTGGCACACATTTCCGTCATATATAATATCGCCCTCGTAGGTTCCGTACGGATATATGCCACTAAGAACATTCATCAGTGTAGATTTTCCTGCTCCATTTTCACCTACCAGTGCGTGAATTTCGCCTTCTTCAACCTGGAGATTTACATTGTCCAGGGCTTTCACACCGGGGAAGGTTTTGGTGATATTTTTCATTTCCAGTAATATCTTCGCCAAGTTAACCCCTCCTTTTCCAAATTATATTCTTCATTGTTAAAAACACCCTAATTCCATTCTTCTATTGTTTGTTGCCTTGCTTATTACATAAGTAGTTCACCGGACCAAAACTGCTCGCCAGTGAATTTCTCAATATTTGGGCGGGTCCTGTTCGAACCCGCCCGAAAGATAATTCAGTTCAAATTACTTGAGGTCGTCCTCTGTGTAGTAACCAGAGTCGATAAGAAGCTCTTTGTAGTTGTTAACGTCTGCAAATACAGGCTCGCAAAGGTATGAAGGAATAACTCCTGTGCCGTTGTCGTATGTCTTTGTATCGTTAACAGGTGCTTCTGTGCCCTTCATGATAGCGTCAACCATCTCAACTGTCTTAGCTGCGAGGTCACGAGTATCCTTGAAGATAGACATTGACTGCTTACCAGCGATCATGTTCTTAACGTTTGCTACGTCACAGTCCTGACCAGTGATGATCGGCCAATCGCCTGTGTAGTTAGCCTCGAGTGAGTTTGTAACACCGAGTGCTGTAGAGTCGTTAGAGCAAAGAACTGCGTCAAGCTTTGTGCCATCTGCATAGTTAGCAGAGATGATAGCATCCATTCTGGACTGTGCTGTCTCTGTTGCCCAGTTAGCTGTTGCAACGTTATCGAAGTCAACCTGACCAGACTTAACAACGAGCTTACCCTCGTCGATGAAAGGCTTAAGAACGTCTACAGCACCGTTGTAGAAGAACTTAGCGTTGTTGTCACCGGGATCTCCTGTGAAGATCTCAAGGTTGAAAGGACCATCAGCGTTTTCAAGATCAAGCTGATCTCTGATGTACTCACCCTGCTTTGTACCTACCATGTAGTTATCGAATGTTGCATAGTAGCTAACAGCGTCTGAGTTCATGATAAGACGGTCATAAGCGATAACAGGAATGTTTGCTTCCTTAGCCTGTGCAAGAACTGTTCCAAGTGAATCACCATCGATAGATGCGATAACCAGAACCTGTGCGCCTGAGCTGATCATGTTCTCGATCTGAGAAACCTGAGTTGCGATGTCGTTTGAAGCATACTGAAGGTCTACTTCATAGCCAGCGTCCTTGAGCTGAGCTTCCATGTTTGCGCCGTCCTGGTTCCATCTCTGGAGATCCTTTGTAGGCATTGCAACACCAACCTTGCCACCGCCTGCTGCAGTTGTATCAGCAGCTGCTTCCTCAGTTGCCTCTTCTGCAGGAGCCTCAGCCTCTGTGGTCTCCTCTGCTGCAGGAGCCTCAGTCTCTGTAGCTGTGTCAGTAGTAGCAGGAGCAGATGTGTTTCCGCCGCCGCATCCAACAAGCAGTGATGCAGCCATTGCTACTGAAAGAAAAGTACTAACAAGTTTTCTCTTCATTTTTGTTTCCCTCCCTATTGAGAAATTATCTTGCGGGGATTTGTTCCCCGTCGTTTACGAGTATTACTCTAACATAAAAGGAATAGCAATGATTTACGATGTTCTTCAAATTTTCATAATTAAAAAGGCGCACAAAAAGACCCGTCTAGCATTTTTTTGCTATACGGGTCTCACATTTTTAATTTGTGCTATTCGTGAACGTTTAAGTACACGTCTTCCTTGAGGTGGAAGCCACTCTTAATTATGACTTCATCCATGTTCTCCGCCGTGACGCTCACAGGGTCTATTTTCACACACGGAATCTCATAGGTTCCGTCCGAAATTGTGCTAATCTGTCCGCTCTGGGTGGTAACTTCCTCACCCTTAGCCATCTTTACCGCTATCTCGGCTGCTGCCTGAGCGAGTTTCTCAATGGGCTTGTACACTGTCATGAGCTGGGTTCCTTCAACGATTCTCTGGCATGCTTCGAGGTCCGCATCCTGTCCTACAACCAGCTTCTTACCGGCAAGTCTCTTCTCCGAAAGTGCTGTAACCACCCTGCTTGCAAGGTCGTCGTTGCCGCACATTATCGCGTCGCACTCTATGACACTCGACATGTTTTTCTCCATGTAATCGGTTGCAAGCTCTGCTTTCCAGCCGTCTGCATAGAAGGTGTCGATGATTTCGTTTCCGTTCTCCTGCATGATTTCCTTGAAGCCCTTGCCAACCATCGGAACGTTGTTGTCGCTGTGAGGGCCGCATACCATGAGGACCTTTCCATTGGTAAGGCCTTGATCAACAAGCGCTTGTCCCATCATCTGCCCGACCTTTTCATTATCGAAGGATATATAAAAATCGACATTGGAATCGCTGATCAGTCTGTCGTAGGCAATTACCTTGATTCCGGACTCTTTGGCCTTCTGGATGTTAGCCTTTACAGCCATGGAATCTATGCATACGATAACGATTACGTCCATTCCCTTCTTTATAAAATATTCAATCTGTTTTTTCTGCTCCGAGATGTCGCCGTTGGCATTCTGGATGTTAACCTCGGCGCCAAGTTCCTTCGCCATCGAAACGAATACATCACGGTCTCTCTGCCACCTCTCGATTACGAAGGAATCGAAGGTCATTCCGATCTGTATTTTATTGTTGTCCTTTTTCTTGGTAACGTTTCCGCCGGACTCTTCTCCGGTACACCCGCAGAGTGTGCAGGCAAGAAGGCACATCGTAAGCAGCACCGCACAGCTTCTTCTTAATATAGTAGATAATCTTGTAGTCTTCATAATCAGTCTTCCCGGCCATCAGTTTCTTACCGGAGTCTTACCATCCTTATATTCCGTAGGAGTAACTCCCACATTTTTCTTAAAGCTTCTGCTAAAGTAGTTGGGGTCTGTGTATCCGCACATCGCGCAGATTTCCTTCATGGACATGTCGGAATTGTCCAGAAGCTCCTTGGCCCTCTCCATTCTGACGTTTGTCAGATATTCGATAAAGTTATACCCACTCTCGTCCTTGAAAATCTTACTGAAGTAATAGGGCGAGATATTTACTATTCTTGAAACATCATCAAGGGAGATGTCCTTAGCGTAGTTGTCCTCGATGTAACGCTTTGCGGTTTGTATCGCGTCGTTGGACTTTTCCTCTTTTTTAATTAATACATTTTTGCAGGCGGAGGAAATCTTATCAACAAACCATTCCCGCAGTTGCTGCGGTGTCTCCAGAGCCATGATCTCCGGAAGGTAGTTATTTCTTCCCTGATAATGGTAGGTCTGTCCACCATTTAAGTACATGAGTCGTTCCGCATATAATGAAAATTCCAGGACCTTTAGTCTCATGGCCATGACGTCGCCGTTTACAACCGCCTGGCTCATCCAGTCCGCATATTTGTTGGCTATAACGACTGCCTCATCCACGGCTCCCTTGGAAACAGCTTCAAACAGCTGCTTTTCAAGATCAATGGGATATCCCTCGTCATAGTCGCAGCTGATAGGAAGATCATCGGCATGGGCGACAGTTCCTGTGGTCGCAATAAGAGCGTTCAGAGCTTCGTGATAGGAGTCGCCGAGTTCACGCAGAGGCTTTACTTTTCCTATTCCAACGCGGAACTTGATGTCAGTTTTCTTCCTGAGATACCTTGCAAGGTCCCTCGCCTTATCCACCGCCTCTGTTCTCTCAGCATACTCGAGTTTATTATCCGGATGCGGCACCAGCACTGCGATTTTGTTGGCCATTACGTTTCCGATTTTGCAGTCAAAAAATTCCTTTACGCAGTCTCTGATTTCCTGATATTTTCCGGAGAGCTTTACGGAACTTCCGATTGCGTTTGTCATGTGGTTTCCCTCCTGGGAGTCACCGCAGACAATTGCAAGCATATATCCGTAGTTCTCATCAATTCCAAGTATCGTCTTATAGCTGTCGATATCCTCGTCAAAGTGCTCCTGGAGCAGAATGTCGTAAATAAGCCCGTTCTCGATGATGGGCTCGACCGTCTCGAGCTTTTCTTTAATAAGAAGATCGTTGCTTCTCTTTTCGCGCTCACGATCTATCTGTGCCATCGCTTTTTTCAAAACTTCGATGACTTTCATCCTATCAACGGGTTTGTTGATGTAGTCGAGAACGCCAAGCTTTATGGCCTCTTTTGCATAATCAAACTTATCGTATGCAGTCATGATTATGAAAATTGTATTTGCGGAAAATTTCTTAATCTCTTTCATAGCTTCGATGCCGTTGATTCCGGGCATATGGATGTCCATCACGGCGATGTCGGGCCTGAAGCGCTCCGCAAGCTCTATGACGCTGCGTCCGGTCTTGGCAAACTCGATGTCACAGTCTGCGCCGAATTCCTTCTCAATTATGAATTTCATTGAATCAATGACGATACCCTCATCGTCAGCAAGCATGATTCTGTACATGTTTTATACCTTCTCTAATGGTAGTCTTATGATTACCTCGCAGCCCTTGTCCTTCCCCTCACTTTTAATGGAAAAAGCGTCGTCATTTTCCGTGAAGATGCGAAGTCTGGATATTACGTTATCCATGCCGATTCCGTTGTTGTCGTACTGATGCTCTTTTCTATGCCAGCTTCCGCTGAGTATTTTGTCGATGTCCTCAGGTTCGATTCCCTTTCCGTTATCGGCTATGCTTATGCAGGCATTGTCGTCCTCGCGGTAGACGCGAAGGCTTATCACGCCCTTGTCCCCCATTTCCCGGATGCCATGGTTTACCGCATTTTCAACAATCGGCTGCAGTATCATATTCGGCATGTGAATTCCGAGAAGTCTCTCATCAATCTGTTTGTTGTACTGTATGTCTCCCGAAAAGCGAACATTCAGAATTTGTATGTAGTTATCAACCAGGGTTACCTCTTCTTTTACGGTAACCTCCGTGCCGTGGTTTTTAACATTATATCTGAAAAAGTCGGCAACTGTCTGGACATATTCGTAGGTTCTGTCAGCGCCCTCCATCATTGCGAGCTGGGCACCGGCATTTAAGGTGTTAAACAAAAAGTGCGGATTGATCTGAGCCTGCAGGTATTTTAGCTGTGCATCCTTAAGATGTGCTTCCATGGTGAGCTCTTTTTCCTGCATCTTTCGCTCATTTTCCATACTGTCGCGGAGCCTTATGATGTACTCCTTGATACTGATTACCATCTGTCCGAAGGCATCTGTAACTATACCGATTTCGTCGTGATATGGAGTCTCGGGAAGCTTGGTGTCAAAATTTCCGGCCGCCACTTCGTTTGCGGAAGCGGCAAGCTTCTTGAGAGGTCTTATCATCATTCCGACGATGATGGTGATACTTATGATATTTCCCATCATCACTAGCGACAGTACCAGGACGCTAAGTCTCTCGAAGGTTCTGAACGCCGCGGTCAGCTCGGTGTAGTTTTCTGAGTTACTGATAAACTGTTCGTTGTTCAGACTTTCAATATACGCACTTATATAATCGTAAAGCTCGGTGGATTTTTCATAGAAGTTTCTGTATTTTTCTACATTTCGTCCACGCTTTGCTTCGATTGTCTGAGACACCTGATCAAGATAGTTCTCGGTCATGTTTTTGATGTTGCGCCTCATTCTGCTAAAGGAAAGGTCTGTCACTTTTCCGCCAAGCTCTTCCGAAAGTGTCTGCAGAGTCTGTGCATTTCGGTAGTAATTTTCCAGAGAGTCCGTGGTCTTAGAACTCAGATATCCGGTCATGCTGTCCTGAACTCCGGTCAGCGCCTCATTCAGCTCATTCAGCTGTCTGTTGTCCTGGTAGACCATCTCCATCTCCTTGGACATGCTGTTGATGCCAAAGATCAGGAAGATGTTTACTATAAAAATCAGGAAGTTTGCAAGCATGTAAATGCTGACGATTTTTTTCTGCAGGGGGAGGTTATAGAATTTATTCATCGCTTTTCTCCCTCTTCATGAATGCATCAACATTCTGATTGTTGATGAGGGTTACGTCAGCGGTGAAATACTGGCTGGTATTGCCGAAGTGGTAGTAATCCGACAACGCATCGATGCAGTATCTTCCCATCTGCTCTGTATCTATGGAAATTGTGGCGTAGACGATATTCTTGGAAATCGCAGTCATGATTTCTTCCGAGTTGTAATATCCCAGAATATTCACGTCTCCAACCTTGTTAAAGTCGACAACCGCCTGATATGCGCAGACTGTGTTCAGCTCGTTCAGGCACACGATAACGTCCGGGATGTCATCATTCATGAAAATATCACGAATAGACTCCTCGACCGAGAATATGTTTTTGTTGTCCACCGGTACGAGAGATATTGAAAACTCGGAGTCTGTGGCGTTCTCCTGCTCAAGTGTCTCCTGAAGCGCAGAGATGATGATGTTCTGACCCGAATCCCTGGTATCCGTATTAACAAGCACCGCTACGTCCGTGGTGGTGCGTCTTATGGCTGCCTGAGAATTGGCAAAATCATCACTTCTTTTTTCCTTAATAAGGTTGAAAATCTGTCTGCCGTACTCTCGTCCAATGTTGTAACTGCCGACACCCACGAAGCTGAGTCTGTCCGAGTGCGTGCTGTCACTGTAGAGTGTGACTACCGGAATCTTCTTTTCATTTGCTTCGTTAATGAGCTGTGTCATCTCCTCATTTTCACTGGCAAAGACGATGATTCCGTCAACCCTGGATGCGATGGCAATTTCCATAAGCTGCTCGCAGGTGTACTGTCCCTGGATGTTCTGGCCAAGCAAATCCACATAGATATTCTGTCTCTTCGCTGCGTCAAAAGCGCCTTTATAAATCGCCTGCCAGAAGTCGCTCTTGTAGTTGTCGGTGATCATGACATAGTATTTATCATACTCTTCTGCATCCGAAGATTTCCTGTAATCTTCCAGATAAAAGCGAAAAACAAGTGCTCCTACCACAAGAGTCATTATGGTAAAGAGCACAGTTGTTATAAGTAAATACTTTTGATTATTAAGTTGGTCTGATGTTTTATCAGTTTTTTCCTGTGTCCCCATACGAAGAATTGTAGCAGATTAGTTAAGCGCTGCCAAGGTATGCTGCGCGTACCTTTTCATCTTCCAGGAGCTCGGTTCCGGTACCTTCCATGGAAATTTTACCGTTTTCTATGACGTAGGCTCTGTCTGCAACGTGGAGAGCCATGTTAGCGTTCTGCTCGATTAGCAGGACTGTTGTTCCGGCCTCATGTATCTGGCGGATGATCTCGAAAATCTCCTGCACTACGATTGGTGCAAGTCCCAGGGATGGCTCATCCATCATAAGGAGCTTGGGCTTACCCATAAGGGCTCTTCCTACAGCAAGCATCTGCTGCTCTCCTCCTGAAAGCGTACCGCCTTCCTGCCAGGAGCGCTCCTTAAGTCTCGGGAAAAATCCGTAAACTCTCTCGATATCCTCCTCGAGGTCATCTTTTCTAAGATAAGCCCCGATTTTTAAATTCTCTAAAACAGTAAGGTTGGGGAAAATCCTTCGTCCCTCAGGTACCATCATGATGCCCTTTGATACGATGCTTGTCGGATCCTTTCCGGTGATGTCATCACCTTCAAAAACTATATTTCCGCCCTTGGGTTTAACAAGTCCCGATATGGTTCGAAGTGTTGAGCTCTTACCTGCGCCGTTCGCGCCGATAAGTGTAACTATCTCACCTTCATTTACATCAAAGCTGATACCTCGAACAGCCTCGATGCCCCCATAGCTTACCTGCAAATTATCTATCTGTAAAACTTTTTCACTCATTTCTCGTCCTCGTCTGCAACTCCCAGATATGCCTCTATTACGCGCTGATTCTTCTGAACCTCCTCGGGTACACCCTGCGCGATCTCGCTGCCGAAATCGATAACATAGATGTAATCCGAAATATTCATAACGAGGTCCATATGGTGCTCGATAAGAAATACTGTCAGGTCGTATTTATCACGGATCTGACGCACAAAATCAGCCAGTTCGTTAGTCTCCTGCGGATTCATGCCCGCTGCAGGCTCATCCAGAAGAAGGAGCTTCGGTTTTGTGGCAAGCGCTCTTGCTATCTCAAGACGTCTCTGAAGTCCGTAAGGAAGGCTCACTGCAAGCTCGTCCTTGTAAGCATCAAGTCCCTGCTCCACCAGCAGTTCCATGGTCTCTTCTCTCATGCGCTTTTCTTCTGCGAGATTTCCCCTGAAAATTGCGGAGAATACGTTCTGCTTTGCATGCTGGTGCTTCGCTATGAGCACGTTGTCGAAAACTGTCATGCTCTTCCAGAGACGGATGTTCTGGAAAGTTCTTGCGATTCCGAGTCCGGTTATCTGGTCGGGTGTGGGTGCAAGCACTGCTTCCTTTGCATATTTGTCGGCATTTTCACCCTTATAGGTCTTAGCCGCTTTTCCTGTCGGATGATTTCTGACCATGGGCTTTCCCATGAATTCTATAAGGCCGTTCGTAGGCTGATATACTCCGGTAATACAGTTAAATGCTGTGGTTTTTCCTGCTCCGTTAGGTCCGATCAGAGCAATTATCTTATGCTCCGGAACCTCCAGCGTCAGGTTATTTACCGAAACAACGCCTCCGAACTGCATTGTTACATTTTCAAGTCGTAACGCATTTCCCATATCCTAGTGTTTCCTTTCTCTTTTTCCGGACAATACTTTCATGAGTCCGCTGAGGCTCAGCTCGTTGTTTCCCATTATGCCCTGTGAGAAGAACAGCACTATTACCATGATTACTATGGAAAATACCACCATTCTGAAACCGTTTCTAAGAAGCGGCACTTTGAAGCCGCCAATATACTGTTCGCTGTCGAGGAATCTCAGCCACCACTCGGAGCACGCAACATAAAGGAAGGTTGCGAGAATGCTTCCGCTTACTGAACCAATTCCGCCGATAACTACAATAAGAAGAATCTCGTAAGTCATTACTGAGGTAAACGCTTTTGCCTGTGCATTTGCAACGTACATTGCAAACAGCGCGCCGCCCACTCCCGCAAAGAAGCTGGAGATGACGAACGAGAGCATCTTGTGTTTGAAAAGATTGATACCCATAGCTTCTGCAGCAACTTCGTCGTCGCGAATTGATTTAAAGGCGCGTCCGTAGGAGCTGTGGATCAGAAGAACTATGATTGCGATGCATATGGATGAAATAAGGAACGGGATAAAGGTTGAAAGTCTGACCAGTACGTTCCCCGATGCATCGGTGATGTTGAAGCTTGAGAAGGTCGGGAAGCCCTTAATCATGTTGGCTCCGTTTGTGATTCTTCCAAGCTTTTGCCACTGGAATATTGCACGAAGTATCTCAGCAAAGCCAAGTGTAGCTATTGCGAGGTAGTCGCTCTTAAGTCTGAGAACCGGGATTCCTATAAGATATGCGAAGAATGCAGCAACGCATCCAGCAAGGATAAGTGCTATGAAGCATCCGAGTATCATGCTGATCGCACCGCCGGCTCCGGTCGTTCCGAAGATGGCACCAAGTCCGTCAATTATTGAGGATTTTAATGCGCAGCCTCCGAAAAGGTAGTAAACCTGTTCTTTCTGGTCTGCAGGAACTGTAAGTATTGCGTAGGTGTACGCACCAAGAAGCATGAAGCCTGCCTGTCCAAGTGAGAACAGTCCTGTAAATCCGTTAAGAAGGTTCATTGATACTGCCACCAGTGAGTAGACAGCCGCTTTTTTTAAAACCGTAAACAGCGGACTGGTGGGCTGGAATACCTGCGGGAGTCCCGGAATCATAGCGCTTATGTTCTCCAGCAGTATTACAAGCAGCAGAAGTACTGCTATGAATATGTATGCTTTAAGATTAGATTGTTTTTGTTTCATAATTTATACCTTGTCTGTGGCAGCTTCTCCAAAGAGTCCCTGCGGTTTGAATACTAGAATGATGATAAGGAGTGCAAAGGTGAATGCATCGGAGAACACTGAGACGTCCCATGCTGAGGGAAGTCCCTTGATGATGGTCTCACAGATTCCGATAAGGAATGCTCCGATGACAGCTCCGGGAATTGAACCAATGCCTCCGAAAACTGCCGCCACAAACGCCTTGAGGCCGGGCATTGCACCGGCCGTAGGCGTAATTGCAGGATAGTTTGTGAAAAACAGTATGGAACCAATTGCCGCAAGGGCGGAACCGATTATGAAAGTTGCGGAAATAACGTTATTTATCTTGATTCCCATGAGTCTTGAGGTCTCAAAATCCTTTGAAACAGCTCTCATGGCCATTCCGACCTTTGTGCGGTTTATGAGCTGTGTGAGTGCATAAACCAGGATAAATACCAGGAATGGTGTTATTATAACTACCCATTTTGTCTGGGTTCCCGCAACGTTAACCGTGTCAGATAAAAACGGTATTGTGGGATAAGTCATCGGCTGTCCACCGGTAACATAGGTTGCGGTATTTTGCAGAAGATAGCTCACACCTATCGCAGAGATCATAACCGACATTCTCGGCGCATCTCTAAGAGGCTTGTACGCAGCCCTCTCAATCGTAAATCCTAAGAATACCGTAAGCAGTATAACCAGGGGCAGTGACTCTCCTATCGGCAAAGTTGCCGTGAAGTATATTCCCATAAGTCCTGCCACCATGAATACATCGCCGTGAGCAAAGTTGATGAGGCGAAGTATTCCGTATACAAGTGTATAGCCGATTGCGATAAGAGCATATTGCCCGCCAACCGATATTCCCGAGAGCAATACTGAAATGACGTATTCCATAAAACTATTTTCCTTTTACTTATTGTGTTTTATTTTGATGCTGAACCTGTCTGTACTTTCTCGAATGCCCATGTTCCTGTAGCTGTATCAGCAGTCTTGATGTAAGCTGTGTCACGAACTGCATCTCCAATATCATCAAAAGCGATGGAGCCTGATACGCCGTCCCACTTAACCCCGGGGATTGCTGATTTGATGGCTGCCTTGTCGCCTGAGCCTGCTGCCTTGATAGCTTCAAGAGCTACATAGTATGCATCATAGCCCATTGCTGTAACTGCTGAAATTGTGTCGTTTCCGCCGTTTGCTGTAAGTGCACTTGAGTTATTGTTAATGTAATCCTTGATACCTTTATCGAAGGTCTCGGAACCACCCTCCTGATAGAAGGTTGATACGAAGAGCTGAAGGTTTGTGCCCTTGGTTGCTTCAAGAACCATGTTGTCATCAAGTGTATCGGATCCAAGGAAAGGAATTCCGATATCAAGTGAAGCTGCCTGCTCCATGATCTGCTTTGCATAAGCGATTGATACAGGTGTGAAGATTACATCTGCACCTTCGCTCTTTGCCTTGTTCAGATATGAAGTAAAGTCAGAGTTGTTTGTAGGGAAAGAATCGGCAATTACCTCACCGCCTGCTCCCTCAAATACCTGCTTGAAGAATGCGATAAGTCCCTGATCATACTCGTTTCCGTTCTCACCGAGGCAGTATGCCTTCTTAGCTGAGAACTTATCCATAGCAAAGTTTGCAAGAACGTCTGCCTGGAAGTTATCAAGGAAACAAATTCTGAAGTAGTAATCATTTCCTGCTGTTACGTTAGGGTTTGTGCAGGTTACGCCGATTGCGGCAAGTCCTGCCTCCTCGAATTTAGGTCCGCCCGCCATTGAAACGCCGGAACCATAGGATCCAAGAACAAGAGATACATCCTTACCAACCAGTTCGGATGCTGCTGAAGGAGCCTTGTCTGCCGATGATCCATTATCAGCGATTACAAGCTCGATGTTGTAGGTCTTTCCACCCACTTCAACTGTGGGAGTCTCGGAGTTAGCGTACTGCATTCCAAGAATCTCTTTCTTTCCGCCGGAAGCAGAGTCACCTGTTGAAGGCTCAAAGATACCGATCTTGATGGTATCGCCTGAGGATGATCCTCCGCCGTTTGCTGCTCCACCGCCAGATGAGCCGCAGGCAACAAGACCAAGCGCCATTACTCCCGCCATTGCCATTGCAAGAAACTTTTTCATTACCATTTTTAATTCCTCCTCACTAATTAAATTTTTAATTACATAAGCGGAACTACTATTGGATACAATAGTACAAAATTAAAGAACTCTTTACCATTTTAAACCATTAAAGTGTCATTTACAATTAAATCAATACTATTTTCTGACATCCACAGAAATCTGCCTATGAAAAAAAGGCGCCTTGAAACACTGTGTGATTCAAAACGCCTTCGTTTGTATACAAGTATACTCATTAAAAATATTTTTTCAACCGGATTTTTAACAGCTTAGTCAATCCACCATTCCGGTGTCAGCTCACCAAGCTTCATCACTCTGTCCGCTGAGTAATCAATCATGATATCAATGTCTTTATATTTTCCGGGCATGAGCTGAGTCATAAGCTCCCTGCATGCTCCGCAGGGTGCTCCCTTCCCTTCATTGGGCGGGATGCAAAGGACTCTGTCGATCTCATAATCTCCATTGGTGATCATATTGAAAATTGCATTTCTCTCAGCACATATGCCAAGAGTTGAGCATGTGTCGATGCACACGCCAGTATATATTTTTCCGGATTTTGAGCGAACCGCCGCAGAAACTCCTCCTGCCGTTACATAATCGGAGATTGTTACTTCACCAATTACAGCTTTAGCTGCATCATACATTTCTTCCCATATTTTATCCATGGAATCATCCTCCTAATACTTTTCAATCGTGGACAGCTATCGCATGGACAGCGTTAGCCTTTCGACGTCGTCCCTGCGGTCCTAGTCAAAAGGACTACTGTCTCAACATGCACAGTATTTGGGAACATGTCGCATGGGCGGACGCGTTTTAGCTCATAGCCGCCGTCCACAAGGATTCGGAGGTCTCTGGCAAGGGTGGCGGAGTCGCAGCTGACATAGACAATGCGGTCGGGACTCATCTTGAGCATGGTATCAAGACAGTCTTTGTCGCAGCCCTTGCGGGGCGGATCCACAACGATGACATCGGGGTGGAGAGCCTTCTCCCTATCAGCCGGTATTTTCCCTTCATAGAAAGCAGGAAGGACTTCCTCTGCTTTTCCAACATAAAATGTAGCATTTTCTATATTATTGGAGAGTGCATTCTCCCTGGCATTTTCTATAGCCTGTGGTATAACCTCCACGCCGTAGACATGGCCTGCTTTCTTCGCCATGGACAGGCTGATTGTGCCGATTCCGCAATAGAGATCCCAGACAGTCTCATTTCCTGTAAGGTCGGCATAGGAAACCGCTGTGTTGTAGAGTTTCTCTGTCTGAATCGGATTCACCTGATAAAAAGAGAGCGGTGAAATTCGAAATTCAATTCCGCAGAGTGTGTCTTTTATGGAATCCTCTCCCCAGAGGGTATGTATTTCACGTCCAAGAATTACATTGGTCTTTTCATTATTGATGTTTACAGTTATGCTCTTAACGCCATTTACCGCGTGAAGTTTCTCAATCAGTTTTTCCTGGTTTCTGATATACTCGATTTTTTCTTCATTTGAAAAATGATTGTCCGGCTTTGTCTTTGCGTTTGTGCCGTTTTTCCCACCATACTTAATAACAAGGCACACCATGATTTCTTTACTGGTAAAGCCCTTCCTGATAAGCACATGGCGCACTACTCCCTTGCCGGTAGTTTCATCATAGGCAGGGATGCGGTTTTTCTCCATGTGATCAAGAACTATATTCAAGATTTCGCGGTTTTCCTCCACTCCAAGAAGGCAGTCCTCCACAGGGATTATCGCGTGTGTTCTTCCCGCATAAAAACCAGCAATGGTTTTTCCATTCTTGTCCGTTCCTATGGGGAACTGAGCTTTGTTTCTGTATCTGAAATAAGCCGGAAGACCTTCCTTATCTTCCTCCATCCCGATGATCGGTTCCATGACTGAGTCTATAAACTTAGGCTCGAAACCTCCAAGTCTTATGATATTGTTTCTTACCTTTTCGGTTTTGAATTCGAGCTGCTTTTTGTAATGAAGATTCTGAATCTGGCACCCGCCGCAAGCCTTTGATACAGGACACTGGGGCTTAATCCTAAACTCTGATGGCTCGAGGATCTCATCAAGATGAGCATAGGCGTAGTTCTTCTTACTTTTCATAATGGAAACTTTTACAAGATCGCCTATAACTGCGTCCTTTACAAAAAGGGTATAGCCGTCAACCTTGCCAATACCCTCTCCGTCGTTTCCTATATCTTCAATCCTCACCATGAGGATATCTCCCTTGTTGTAGGGGGAATTGATTTTCTTTGTCATGCGGGCTCCTTTCCCCTCATCCGTCAGCTTCGCTGACACCTTCCCCCCAAGGGGAAGGCATATTAGATTTCACTTTCCCCAAGGGGAAGGCATATTAGATTTCGCTTTCCCCAATGGGAAGGCTTTACTGATTCCACTGTAGTCTGTGGAGTTCGCCCTCCTCTTCCATTCCGGGGAAGCCGTTCTGTCTTAAGGCTTCGTACAAAACGATCGCAACGGAATTGGAGAGATTGAGGGACCTGATGTCGTGTCCCATGGGGATTCTGATGCAGTCCTCTTCATTATCCACGAGGAGTTCCTCTGGAATTCCGGCGCTCTCCTTGCCGAACATGATGAAATCATCCATGCCGTAGCTGACCTCTGTATAGGAGCGCTTTGCTTTTGTGGTCGCAAGCCAGACCTTGGCACCCGGGTGCTTTTCCTTGAATTCTTCGTAATTAATGTAGCGGGTGTAATCGAGCTTATCCCAGTAGTCCATGCCCGCGCGCTTTATATCTTTTCCGTGAAGCGCAAAACCCAGGGGCTCTATAAGATGCAGGGAGCTGCCTGTCGCAACGCAGGTTCTCCCGATATTGCCGGTATTCTGTGGAATCTCCGGCTGATGAAGTACTATGTGCATTACAGTCCCTCCTCGTCGCTGTCCATTGAAGCGGCCTTCGGTACTGAGAATATGAACTCTGTCCCGACTCCGACGGTTGAAATGCAATTTATATTCTCTCCATGGGCCTTGATGATTTCTTTTACGATTGAAAGGCCGAGTCCGGTTCCCTTTTTGTCCTTACCGCGGGACGCATCGGATTTATAGAATCTTTCGAAGACCATCTTCTGGTCTTCCTTGGGAATTCCGATTCCGCTATCCTTAACCGAGACGAATACCTTGCTTCTTTTCTCGGTGGTCTCGATCTTGATAACCGAATCGTGGTGGCTGAACTTTATGGCATTGTCCAGAAGGTTATAGAGAACCTGCTGAATCTTACTCATGTCGGCGTTAACTATCATCTTATCATCAGTCAGCACCAGCTCTATCGCAATTTTCTTCTCAAGGCAGGTCATCTCAAAACTGGCCGCGGTGTTGCGTATTACCTGGTTTATGTCAAAATCGGCCTTTTCAAGGAGCATTCCTTTGGCGTTCAGATTGTTGAGCGTAAGAAGGCCGTTGGTAAGCTTGGTAAGTCGCTCGGTTTCATTCAATACTATGCCGAGGTATTTTTCATGCATCTCCTGCGGTATGGTACCATCCAGCATTGCTTCGATATATCCGCGAATTGAGGTAAGAGGTGAACGGAAATCGTGGGAGACATTCGCCACGAATTTTTTCTGATCCTCCTCCTGCCTTGCAATCTCGCCCGCCATATATGACAGGGATGCCGCAAGATAGCCCATCTCGTCCTCGGACTCCACCGAGAATTCATAGTTCATGTTGCCGGCAGCATACTCCTCTGTCGCCTGCGTAATTCTTCGAAGCGGAATGTATACAAGCTCTGTGAAAAAGATGAGTATTATCAGTGACAGCAAAAACATGACGATGAGCATCAGGTAGGAAATATTCAGGAATTCATCCGCAGTTTTCCTAAGCTGGCTCATGGGCGTATGGATGATAACATAGGCCTGAACCTTGTAATTGGCTGTGATAGGGGCAAAAACGGAAAGTACGCTCTCTTGGAAATTCCCCCAGAAATCACCTATGGTGTAGTAGGTTCCGCCTGTTGCGGTGGGATCAAAGCCTTCAATCTTAATCTCCTCGCCCTGTTCGATGACGTTGGAAGAATCCAGAACCAGACGTCCCGAGGGATTGACTATCCAAATCCTCGCTCCGTCCATATATTTTGAGAGAGCAACGAGCTGCTGCTGAACCGTTTCAAGCGAGGTCTCGCTGTTATAAAGGTCCGCAGCGTAGGTGTTCGCAATCTGCGTTGCCTCAGCATAGAGACTCTCTGCCTTTTTCCGGCGGCAGTGCTCCAGCGTCATGTTTGACACGAAGGTCGCCACCATTATGAAACCGAAAATGGCAAAGAGAAGATATGCAATTAAGAATTTTAGATATAGTGTTCGTTTCATTTAAGTTTATGAAACCTCAAACTTGTAACCGATCCCCCAGATTGTAGCGATTCTCCAGGTCTCATGATCTTTGATCTTTTCTCTGAGTCTCTTGATGTGAACATCTACAGTTCTAGTGTCTCCGACATATTCGTATCCCCAGATCTGATCAAGAAGCTGCTCTCTTGTGAAAACTCTGTTCGGAGAGGATGCCAGGAAGTATAAAAGCTCCAGCTCCTTAGGAGGCATATCCAGCCTTGCACCCTGATAGTTTACAGAGTAGTTTGTCATGTTAATTTCAAGATCCTGATATTTTACAACCTTGTCGTCGGAAGGCTCTGTCTCTGTCACGATGGGCTTGTATCTTCTGAGAACAGCCTTGACTCTCGCAACCAGTTCCTTGGAATCAAACGGTTTTTCCATATAATCATCGGCGCCCATCTCGAGTCCGAGCACCTTATCAAAAACTTCTCCCTTAGCGGAGAGCATGATTATCGGTGTCTGAGATCTGGTCCTAAGCTCTCTGCAGACCTGATATCCGTCAATTCCGGGAAGCATGAGATCCAGGAGCACGAGATTCGGCTCAAATGTATCAAATGCAGCAAGAGCTGACTCACCATCCCCTACGATAAGGGTGTCAAAACACTCCTTAACGAGGTAAAGTGAGATAAGCTCTGCGATATTGCTGTCGTCGTCGACTATTAAGATTTTCTGTTTCGTTACCATATTTGCCCTCATCCGCCCCTTCGGGGCACCTTCTCCCAGCGGGAGAAGGCATTATATTTTTATCGTCCTCCACAGGAAAGGCTCTTATTTTATAAATGTCACGATTGTCACACCTGAGTCTCCCTCACCGAACTCGCCAAGTTTAAAGGACTTGACGTAAGGTGCGGCCTTAAGGTGATCGTGTACGGCCTGTCTGAGGACTCCGGAGCCCTTGCCGTGTACGATTCTAACTGAAGGAAGGTGCGATACATAGGCGCTGTCGAGATATTTATCGAGCTCGGCGATAGCATCCGCGCTGTTTAATCCTATGAGATTGAGCTCGGTTCTGATGTTCTTTGCCCCGGACAGGTCCATTTTATGCTGTCCGTAGAACTTCTTCATCTGCTCCTTGCCGCCCTCTTCCTTGATAAGCTCAAGGTCGTCAATGTGCGCTCTTGATTTCATAATACCACATTGAACCATGACATTCCCATCTTTATCGGGCTTGGAGCTGATTGTTCCCTTGAGCCCCATGGAAATAATTCGCACCGAATCACCAAGCTTAATCTGTGTAGGTTTAAGCTTCTTGTGACCGGGAGTCTGCGGCTTATTCTTTATGGAAAGCTTCTGGTTCTTATCGGAGATCTTCTTGTTGACGCTCTGACGAGCTTTCTCAAGCTCCTGCATGGGAACTCCCGCCTCAGCTTTGCGCATGGTTCTGATGGTCTCATCAGCTGCATCCTTGGCTTCCTGCAGAATCTCTCTGGCTTCCTCATGGGCCTGTCTTAATATCTTGTCCCTTGATTCATCGAGCTTAGTATGCTTGCCCTGGAGCTCTTCCTTAAGCTGTTCAACTTCCTTCTTATAACGCTCGATCTCGATGCGCTCGTTCTCGATTGTAACTCTGCTGTTTTCAAGGTCAGTCAAAAGATCCTCGAATTTGCGGTTATCCTGACTAATTTGTGCGCCTGCTGCCTCTATGATTTCATCGGAAAGCCCGAGTCTTTTCGATATCGCAAAGGCATTACTTTTTCCCGGAACTCCGATCAAAAGTCTGTAGGTCGGTCTCAGCGACTCCACATCAAACTCGCAGCTGGCATTCTGTATGCCCTCAGTCGTGAGCGCATAAACCTTGAGCTCACTGTAGTGAGTCGTCGCCATGGTTCTGATGCCGCGCTTATGAAGGTGATCCAGAATAGATATGGCAAGGGCCGCACCCTCAGTGGGGTCGGTTCCCGCTCCGAGCTCATCGAAGAGGCACAGCGAGTTTTCATCAGCATTCTCAAGAATGCGCACTGTGTTCGTCATGTGCGAGGAAAAAGTGGATAAGCTCTGCTCTATACTCTGCTCATCACCGATGTCGGCATAAATCTCATTAAATACGGAAAGCTCCGATCTGTCGGCCGCCGGAATAGCTAGTCCGGCCTGTCCCATTAATGTAAGAAGACCCACGGTTTTCAGCGTAACCGTCTTACCTCCGGTATTGGGGCCGGTGATTATGATCATGTCAAAATCCTTGCCCGCATAGACATCTATCGGCACGGCTTTTTTCTTATCAAGAAGCGGATGCCGCCCCTTTATGATATTGAAATAGTGTCTCTCATTGAAAATCGGAGTGATGGCATTCTGCGAAAGAGCAAGTGAAGCCTTCGCAAACACAAAGTCAAGCTCCGTCATGATAGCCGCGTTATCGGAAAGCGCAGTAAGATACCCGCCTACTTCAGCGGAAAGTCTTGCAAGTATGACCTCAATTTCAGCCTTCTCCATTGCAGCCAGCTCGCGAAGCTTGTTGTTAAGCTCAACGATAACCGCTGGTTCTATGAAAAGTGTGGAACCTGTAGAGGACTGGTCATGGACGATACCGTTTACCTGGCTTTTGTACTCGGCCTTGATCGGGATGCAGTAGCGGTCGCCTCTCATGGTGACAACAGCCTCCTGCAGGTAGGATCTTAAAGATCCGTTAACCATTTTTCCAAGCTGGTCGTGAATTCTGTCGCCTGTGATCTGGATGTCGCGCCTTATATGGCGAAGTGCAGGGCTTGCATCCGAAGATATCTCATCCTCTGAAATAATACAGCGTCTGATCTCACCCGCAACCGGAGTCAGCGGTTCAAGTCCGTCAAAAAGATCAGAAAGGACATCTCTGTTATCCTCTTCCTTATCTGATCTTCCGTAGCTCTTCACTCTGTTTACATTATCCAAAAAGCTCGCAATATTAAGGAGCTGCGGTGCATCAAGGCTGCTCCCTATTTTCAGAGCCTTCAGATACCCGCTTATGTCTTTGTTGCTTCCGAAGGAAACGGATCCCTTCTTGAAAATTCTGGAGATACCGGCGTCGGTTTTCTTCAGATTCCTCTGAATCTCACGAAGATCAGAGGATGGTAACAGCTCCCTGCAGGCCCTTTTTCCGGGCTCAGAGGTCGCATGGTTACTCAATTCTTCAATTATTTTGTCGTATTCTAATACGTGTAAAACTTTTTCATTCATTATGATTCAACCCTGGTGTCAAACAGGTTGCTCTCGAGAAGCTTGTTGTACCCGAGCCAACCCACTTCATTCGTGTTATTAAGTATCTCAGTAAATGTCTCGAGTTTGGCATCCGTGTTGTCCGCAAGGTGAAGCGCCATGGCTTCAATGATAGCGGGCATCTTGGGTGAGCCATACTCATATTTCCCGTGGTGCGATAAAATGCAGTGCTGAAGCTCCTGCTTTAAGAGTACAGGGAAATCATTAATGTCTTTAATCTTCTCTGCAACCATCTCACTGCCCATGACGATGTGCCCCAGGAACTGGCCCTCGTTCGTGTAATCATTCTCAGGGAAAAGTGAGAGTTCTCTCGTTTTTCCTATATCATGGCAGATTGCGGCTGTTATAAGAAGATCTCTGTTTATGGCAGGATATGCCTTGGAAAAATAGTCGCACATTCTGGTAACGCTCAGGGTGTGCTCCAAAAGTCCGCCCACAAAGCCGTGGTGAACCGATTTTGCCGCAGAAGACTTGCGAAATGCCTTCACAAATTCCTCATCCTTAATGAAAAGTGTTTCAAGAAGCGCCTTCAGATACTGGTTGCCAACAGTATTAATGATGGCCAGAAGGTCCTTGTACATTTCGTCGTTGTTCTTCGAAGATACCGGCAGATAGAGCGACTCATCGTACTCGCCCTCATGACAAAGGCGCGCTCTCTTGATGTTGATCTGAAGCGCGTTGTTGAAGGTTGTCACCTCACCGAAAACGTCTATATAATCCAGGGAATCGAAGTCGTCAATTCCCTCGCTGTTGGGCTCCCAGACCTTTGCGTCGACAGTTCCTGTCTTATCCTGCAAGGTAACGGAATAGTAGGTCTTTCCGTTTTTTGTTGTTGCTGCCTGCATGTGTTTGCAAAAGTAGATGTCGGCAACCCTGTCGCCGTTGTTTAAATCTTTGATGAATTTCATTTAGTTCTCCTGTTGTTTCTAGGTCCCTCATCCGGCGCTTCGCGCCACCTTCTCCCAGAGGGAGAAGGCTAAATGTTCTATTCCGCATTATCGGTTGAGTTGTCCGATGATATATCAATTGTGAGTTCGGCGTAGCCCTCGGCTGCCTGTCTCATTAATGTAAGTGTCACCTGAGTTCCGGGCTTGACATCTCTGATTCTTGATACGAAGGTGTCAAATCCTGCCACTTCCTCTCCGTTCACTGCGGTTATTATATCTCCGCTCTGAACTCCCGAAAGCATCGCCGGTGAATCCATTTCCGTGCGTATTACATAGGCACCTGCAGGGATGTTCTCTCCCTCCTGAAGGTCCTTTGGGACAGTCTGTCCATGGATGCCCACAAAGGTTCTCCCTTTTCCGTTGGACAGATCCTCGATAAGTGCCCGAAGCTCTGTAATTCCCACAGCCGAAAGGACGTTAGGCATAGCCTGCGTGTTGTACTTCATGTCGATGAATCCCACAACGGAGCCGGAAAGATTAATGATGGCACCGCTTGCGTTGGTGCTTCCGTTCATGTCCGTTGTAAGGAGCTTGTAATTTGAATCAGCAAGATCAAGATCCGAGTTAGCAGATGTGACAAAGCCGTAGCACATGGATCCTCTGGTGCCCATGGGTCTTCCCACTGCAATTACAGGGGTTCCGATCACTCCGCCGGTCTTGGAGCTTCCAAGAGGCGCTACGCCTATTGCCGCCCTGGTGTTTTCCGAAATATCCTTGTATTTTACCGCAACAATACCAAGCCCTGTAACCGCATCGCTCTGCTTCAAATATGCGCTGCCCACGGTTTCATCGCAGAAAGTGACCTGAATCGATTCAGCATCGCTGATTGCCGAAGTCTGAACCAGGATCAGGTACTCAGCCCCGTTGTCCGCCACGATCACGCCGCAGGTCTGTCCTTCACTCTCGTAGGGATCGTTGATCCAGTTGGTGTCCGAGGTTTTTGACGTCACTGTCACAAGGCTCTTCTCAGCACTTGTGGCAACACTTTTTAAAGAAGCGTACATATCCATGTAATCGGTCTGATCTGCCTGGTGCGAAGTCATCTCGCTCTTCATCTTGGAAAGCTCGGATGATGCCATGTCTATGGCAACGCTGGCAGCTTCGGCCGCAATGGCATTGTCATCAGCGTACATATCCTCAGGCTGCATCTCATCCGCAACCGTCTCCTCTGTGAGTGCCACGGGTGTGGGGGTCTCCTCCGGATATAGCCTGTTGTTTATAACGGGCGCCAGAAAAACGAAGGTCAGGCACGCCACCGCGCCAAATACCACCGCCAATGTCATAGTTATAAGAGTTCTTCTAAGAAGCTTTTTCTTGTTTATGGGGCGCTGCTTGATTTTTTCTCTTAGGAAATCCGCCCTGGCTATCGGGCTTTTCTCAGGATCAAGCTTTACGTCGTCCACGTTTTCCCTGTTATCTTCCATAACTGCCTCTTGATTATCTGTGGTTATCTATGAACCGCTTTAATCTCTCCATTGCCTTTTTAAGGTCATCAAGTGAATATGCATAGGATATTCTTATGAAGCCCTCGCCGCAGTCTCCGAATGCGTTTCCGGGTACCACTGCCAGTTTTTCCTCCTGGAGAAGCTTAGTTGCAAACTCATCGCTGCTCATCCCGAATTCCTTGATGCACGGGAATATGTAAAAAGCTCCGAAGGGCTCAAAGCACGGAAGTCCAAGGTCTCTGAACTCCTTTACAAGATATCTTCTCCTCTGGTTGTACTGCTCACGCATCATGGCAACGTCTTCATCGCCATTTTTCAGTGCCTCCACAGCAGCATACTGGCTGGTCGTGGGTGCGCACATGATAGCGAACTGATGGATTTTGGTCATCTGAGCTATGATGTCCTTCGGTCCGCACGCGTATCCCAGTCTCCATCCGGTCATCGCATAGGATTTCGAAAAACCGTTGATAAGGACGGTTCTCTCGTACATTCCTGGAATCTCTACAATTGACACATGTTTATCTGTATAGGTCAATTCTGAGTAGATCTCATCGGATATTACGAAGAGGTCCTTCTCCTCTATAACCTTTGCAATGGCCGCGAGGTCCTTCTTTTCCATAATTGCCCCTGTCGGGTTGTTGGGGAAAGGCAGAACAAGTATCTTGGTCTTGTCCGTTACATGCTCGAGTATTTCTTCTGCTGTAAGTCTGAATTCATTTTCTTCCTTAAGCTCGATGATAACCGGCTTTGCTCCCGCAAGGATTGCGCAGGGCTCATAGGAAACGTAGCTGGGCTGTGGTATTAAGACCTCATCCCCCGGATCAACCATTGCCCTGAGCGCAAGGTCAATCGCTTCGGAACCTCCGACGGTGACAAGCACCTGGTCGTCGGGCTCATATTGTATGTTCTGTCTGCGTTTTAAGTAATTGCAGACTTCTACCTTAAGTTCTCTCAAACCGGAATTGGACGTGTAGAAAGTGCGTCCTTTTTCCAATGAATAAATGCCCTCATCCCTGATATGCCAGGGTGTATCAAAATCGGGTTCACCCACACCAAGTGATATTGCGCCGTCAATAGACTTCACAACATCAAAGAATTTGCGGATTCCCGAGGGCTTGATTTCAACGATTTTCTCAGAAAGCGGATTCCTCATGGTGTGACTATCTCCCTTGTATCTTCATATTTTTTTGTCAAAATTGTTCCGTGCTCTTTGTACTTCTGAAGTATGAAGTGCGTAGAGCAGCTAAGGACAGTATCAAGCGGTGACAGTTTGTTTGTAACAAAGGTTGCCACTTCCTTAAGGCTCTTGCCCTCAAGCATTACCATGAGGTCAAAACCGCCTGACATCAGATATACACTTGTAACTTCCGGATATTTATAGATTCTCTCAGCAATGGAATCAAAGCCAATACCTCTCTGAGGTGTAACCTTAACCTCGATGAGAGCCATTACCTTCTCTATGTTGGTTTTGGACCAGTCAATCATTGTATGATAACCACAGATGATTCCCTCATCCTCAAGAGCTCTGAGTTCATTCGCGACTTCGATCTCCGGCGCGGCCAGAATCACCGCCAGTTCCTCAACGCCTATACGGCTGTTCTTATCAATTGTGCGAAGTAATTCATCTCTGTTTACCATGGTATTCTCCTCCAAACATTTAAATAGACGGGCAAAATGGCATACTTTGCCCTGCACATATTCTCATTATTGTACCATAAAATCAGCACTTGTTATACCTGCAAGCTTAAGGATCTCATCCGGCTGGGGTTTATCGAGGTAGCGGACTTCATCGTCGTTGATGATCTTCTTATCATTACTGTCGGTCGTAACACCAATTATTTCAGCATTTATTCCGGCTTCTTCATAGGCTCTGACAAGGCCCTCACCGTCGTCAGCGAGAACCAACAGTGAACCACCGGAGATCATCTGATATGGATTAAGCCCTAGATGATTTGTAATCTCGATGGTTTCCTGGCGGATAGGAATCTTTTTTAGGTACACTTCTATGCCGCAGCGAGCTCTGGCGGCAATGTCCCAGAGGGCAGCAAAGACGCCACCCGATGAGATATCATGTAAAAATACAACGCCGGATGTCTCCCTACAAGCTGACGTTTCTTCACAGGAATTGCAACCCAGTTGCTCTAATCTGTTCTCCAGCGCGATCTCCGCATCCCTTCTAACAGAAACAAGCTTTTTGAAATCCTTTGCCTCGCGAATCATGTAGTCAGGAAGGCGTTCAGACAGCTTCTCTGCGCATTCACTGGCAAGGATAGCTGTTCCTTCTACAGCAGCCCACTTGGTCATGACAATATCGAGTCCTGCGTAGGATTTCTTTTCTGAAAACTGGCTACTTTTTTCTCCGGTAACAACCGCGGTTATCATAGGCCTTGAAACCGCATCCGTCACCTCAGTATGTCCGCCTTCTACGGCAATTCCAAGCTCATTCGTGGCAGCGATGGCTCTTCTCATAATAGCCTTAAGCTCTGCTTCCTCTGTATCCACAGGAAGCATTACGTTAAGTACTGCCATCAGAGGTTTTCCGCCGTCGCAGAATATGTTGTTTGCCGCATTGTGGACAGCATAATAAGCCGCCTCCTCCGAAATAGCTGTAAATGTGGACACAGCTGTCATAATTGTGCTTCCTTTTTCATCTAAAGAATAAGCGCAGTCTGACCTTCCAGCTGCGCTTTTCTTATTGGAATCACTTTTAATAAGTTTAAGTACCGAGCGATTTAAAACGCTCTCAGTTACTTTTCCGATTCTCATTTATTCATTTTCTCCGTGAATACTCTGCCAATATCGGCAATATCTCGGGTTCCGATTCACCGCATCTATCAGTCAGCCGGCGGTGGTACTTCCTCCTGCACGGGATCTATAGGTGCAGGTGTATCATCTGCTGCCGGTGCAGGTGTCTCCGTAGGAGCTGCCTGTTCTGCGGGAGCTGTCTGCTCTGCCGGTGCTGCTTGTTCCGCGGGTGCTGCTTCCGTTGCCGGAGCTGCTTCAGGATTCTGTGCCGCCTGCTGAGCTGCAAGCTGTGCTTCTGCCGATGCAGCCTGAGCTGCAGCTGCTGCCTGTGCGGCCTCCACATCACCGCCCTGTGCGGCAACCTGTTGAACAGCGGCGATTGCGCCTGCCACTGCTTTTATCTGGTTGATGTCACCGGTTGCAATTGCTGTTGCAATCTGTGCTGCAGCAGTCGGATCTGATGTTGCGGTTCCTACTGTGATAATTCTGGGAACCATCTTATAAGTACTGGTATTGATTACCTCACGATTTGTCTCGGAGCCGTTTTCATAAGTAATCTTCCAAAGCTGTGCCTTATATCCGATGTGTGCAGACTGGGTACTTACTGTACCTATCGGTGATCCGCCGTCTGCAACTATCTGGTCAGCACCTGCCGGTGTTTCCTCTAAAACTTCACTCTGGTACTCAACCTTATGTGTGGAAGGTCTTGTCTCCACGCCGTAGATAGTGAAGGTTATATGCTTATCTGTAGTAGTTACACCCTCTATATAAATAGGGTGCTCTGTGCTGTTTACAAACTTGAAGTTCTTACCGCCGGTCTCTGCAATCGCAGCATCCATAGACGGTTTAACATAATTGATGATCATTGAGTGGTTGTGACGCTCGGTAACCTGAAGCTCTGCCTTCAAAACAGCATTGTAAAGTGTACTTGAAACCTGGCAGATACCACCGCCGACACTTTCAACAACTATTCCGTTAAGGTAAGAACCTGCGGGGAAGTAGCCATTAGCCTCCGTAAAAGGAGTTATAGTCTCAAGAACCGAGAACTCCTCTCCGGGATATACGGTGGTTCCGTTGATAAGGCTACAGCCGTTTGCTACATTGGCACTTCTGGCAGCACCTGATGAAGAATAGCTTGTAGTATAGGTTCCGAGAACATCCTTGACTTGACTAAGCTCCTCGTAGCTACCCTCAGGCAAATCCTCCTCAATCACAACATCAATTGCACAATCATTGTGATCCCAGCTTCCCTGGATATAATCCTTGATAGCGGTAAGAGAAGCCTGTTCGTCAAGAATATAGCCTGTCTGTCCCTCTGAAATGGTGAATCCATCACCGGTTTTCTTCAGAGTGTAATTAGCCTTGGAAGCATTAAAGGGTGCGCAATTTACTTCCAGAATCTGGTAGATCGCATCGTCATTAAAGGAATACTCGATGTTATAACGCTGTGTACTGTGCTCAAGGTCCTTAATCGCCTTGTATCGCTGAATAATGTTGCCCTTTCTGCAAAGAGCAAAAGCTTCATCAACTACTTCGGGATTCGCCCAACCGAGACCGAAATCGGCCACTGTTACTGCTACGCTCTGTCCCTCACCTTTACCTCTGAGTGTTACATTCTTGGCACGAAGCTGCTCGATGTACTGGCCTACAGCCTCTGTAGCCTGCTCAGTTGTCATGCCCGAAACATCAACATCACCAATGAAAACTCCCTGGTGAATAGTATCTGAAGCGGCGTTAGCGCTACCTGCCGGAATTACAAGTGCAAGCGTAAGCGCCATCAGACAAAGGAACATAAATTTTTTCATAATCTCTCCATTTCGCCACTTTCCTGGCAAATACCGGTGTTATATAATCAGAAGGAAAGACTGCTTGCGAGCGGAATTACCAGTGCAAGAATCAATACGATAATGATTATTGCAGAAATGACTTTTCTGTTTTTGCCGGAATTAAAAAACTTCAACATAGTATTATACTCCTAAATTTTCTGAAAGGAAATTATAAATGAAATTACCTTTTTTGACAACCTTTATCCTCTTCGTCCTGATGACCAACATAGCGATACACAGGAACAATGAGAAAATACGCAAAAAGGAAGAAGACTTCTGGGATAAAGAGCTTCGAGCCAACAGCACGAGACGAAAAAGTCTCGAGCATTTGGACTATGTCACAATCCCTATGGACAAGCTCCCCTTTGGCGCTGTAACCGGGAACGATGAGATCGATTTTTGTGAAAAAAGCATCCGTCGGCTCGCTGAGCAGAGGATCGTCAATCTGACCGGAATTACCAACACCGATCTCAAGCTTGAATACGGTGCTCCCAACATTACGGAGCTCACAGCCTACGACCAGAACTACACAACACTGGTCACAAACCTTCAAAAGTGGGCAAAAGAGCTGTATGACGCTTCTTTATATAAGGAAGCTGTCTCCGTCCTTGAATTTGCAGTATCTACCAAAACCGACGTGACCGCAACTTATAAGCTTCTGTGTGATCTTTATAAAAACAAGCTGTCGCTGTCCCAGACTGAGGCTGATTCTAAGATAGAAAAGCTTCTTCCCATCGCCGAAAGCCTGAATTCATTAAGTAAGAGTAATATAGTCAGCATTCTGAATTCGCAGCTTGGTGATAATTCAAAAAATAGCCTTCCTCCAACGAAGGAAGATGTCAGTGAAATAGTCGGGTGAAGGATCCCCTCATCCGTCGGCTTCGCCGACACCCTCCCCACAGGGGGAAGGCTTTATTTATTTCAAATTACTGCAGGGCCGCCGCCGATGGATACTGTGTAGAAGGTTGCGTCGTAGCCTATCTTTTCGCGATAAGCCTTTCCTACCTTCTCCTTGAATTCCTCAACTGCCTCGTCCTTAACTATTGAGACAGTGCAGCCTCCGAAGCCGCCGCCTGTCATTCTGGAGCCGATAACTCCCGGAATCTTCCAGGCTTCCTCGGCAAGAGTATCAAGCTCAATACCTGTTACATCATAGTCATCTCGAAGTGAAATGTGAGACTGCTTCATGAGCTCGCCGAATTTCTCAAGATCTCCTGCCTTTAAAGCAGCAACTGCTTTGATCGTTCTCTGGTTCTCATACACGGCGTGCTTAGCTTTGATGCGTCTGTCATCATCCTTGATGGCGTCCTTATGAGCCTCAAATTCCTCTTCAGTAAGATCACCCAGTGTCTTAATATCAACAACTGTCTGAAGCTCGGAAAGAGCCTTTTCACAAGCGCTTCTTCTGGCATTGTAAGCAGAATCTGTAAGCTTGTGCTTTTTATTTGTATTACTGATGATGATCTTCGCACCGTCAAGCTTTATGGGTGCATATTCAAAGGACAGATCCGCAGTATCGAGGAAAATTGCATTCTCCTCTTTTCCCATTGCAGATGCAAACTGATCCATAATTCCACAGTTGCATCCGTTGAAATTGTTCTCGGAGTACTGTCCGATAAGTGCAAGATCCTGATTGGTAACATCAAATCCGTAGAGGTCTCTTAAGATGAATCCTGTCAGAACCTCAAGGGATGCAGAAGATGAAAGGCCTGAACCGTTCGGAATATTGCCGTAGATTATCATGTCGAAGCCCGTATCGAGCTTAAGGCCTCTTTTCTCAAAAGCCCATACAACACCAACCGGATATGCTGTCCAGCCTGCTGTTCTGGATTTTTCAAGATCATCAAGTGAAGCCTCGATAATTTTTCCGTTGTCAAAATTCATTGAAAAGAAGCGCATTTTTCTGTCGTTTCTCTTCGCTGCAGCTCCGTATGTTCCTATTGTCAGTGCACAGGGAAATACGTGCCCGCCGTTGTAATCTGTGTGTTCACCAATAAGATTAACACGGCCGGGAGCAAAGTATGCTTTAACGCTGTCGTTTTTGCCATACTGCTCTTCGAATCCCTTAAGTACTGCGTCTTTCATTTTCTGTTCCATATTCTGTCCTTCCTAGCCCCTCATCCGGCACTTCGTGCCACCTGTCTTCGCTCCGCTTCGGTCCGCGCTAAACCAACGTCCCCCGGACGTTGAGCGCCCCCCAAGGGGGATGGCTTTAGTTCTTCGCTGCCTGAAGGAGCTTCTCGCGGAGCTGGCCTTCGATCTGTGCAAGCTCTGCTTCTGCGTTCTTACGCTTTTCCTTACCTTCAGTCTGTATTCTCATAACTTCGTCAAGAGTTGTGATAAGTGTCTCGTTGGTGTGCTTAAGTGTCTCCATGTCAACTATGCCTCGCTCTGATTCCTTAGCAGCCTCAACGGTAGCAACCTTCAGCATGTCTGCGTTCTTCTTAAGAAGTGCGTTGGTCATGTCGTTAACCTCGCGCTCAGCCTTAGCTGCCTGTGCGGAGTGCTCGATTCCGATTGCGATAACCATCTGGTTCTTCCAAAGCGGAATAGTGTTAACGATTGTGGACTGGATCTTCTCAGCCATTGCTGTGTCAGCACTCTGAACCATACGGATCTGAGGGCCTGTCTGCATAGCGATTGTACGTGTAAGCTCAAGATCGTAGATCTTCTTCTCGAATCTGTCGCAGAGAGCTGCCATATCCTTAGCTGCCTGTGCATCCTCAGGAAGTCCTGACTGCTCTGCCTTCTTCTGAGCTGCAACAAGCTCGTTTGCTCTAACCTGCTCAAGCTTCTTCTTACCTGCAATGATGTACATTGAAAGCTCTTTGTAGTAATTGAGGTTGAGCTTGTACATGTTGTCGAGTGTGGCAACATCCTTCATAAGAGTCATCTGATGTCTCTCAAGCTCATTGCTGATAGCCTCAACGTTTTTCTCAACGCTTGTATATCTTGCCTTTAATGCAGTAACCTTATTGGCACTCTTTTTGAAAAGTGCTTTAAGTCCCTTCTCGTCCTCTTCAACCTCAAAGTTCTTGAGCTCTGTAACAAGGCCTGTGATCATGTCGCCGACCTGTCCCATATCCTTTGTGCGCACGTTATCAATGGCTTTTTCCGAAAAATCTGCCATCTTCTTCTGTGTGCCTGCACCATAGTTCATGATTCCCTGAGAGTTGGTAATATCAATCTGCTGAACGAAAGCATCAACCTGCTTCATCTCCTCCTCAGTCAGCTGTGCCTCTGCTGCAGCTGCCTCAGGTGTCTGCGGTGCTGTAGCTGCCGGCGCAGGTGCAACTGCCTCGGCTACCGGTGCGTCAAATGACAATGTCGGTGCTGAATTCTCAAACTCTTTAAACTCGTCTCCCATTTTACTTCCTCCAACTAAATTTTTCTTTTCATAATGTTTCAAAAAACAAACATTTACGACTAAAAATGATTACTGTTATTCTTCGGGTTAAAACTTAAGCTGTACCTTTTCATCCTCAGCGGCCTGGGCCTGCGCACCTGCGGCCTGCTGCAATTCGGGGGCTACCTGATATGCAGATCCCTCAAACGAAAGCGGTGCCGGCTGCGGTGCAGTTCTTGCCGGAACAGGAACCGGCTCGGGCATCGGCTGTCCGGACATAAGACCATCGGGTGTAAGACCGTCCTGCGCCATCATGGTTTTCATAACCGATATATCTGAAGAAATATCCCATGCCATATCCTGGAACAAGCTGTCCAGAAGATTTTCAAAGGCATCGTTTATTACATCGATAGCACCCTCAATCTCTTTCTTGGTTCTGGTGATGTTCTCACCAACCTCAGGCTGCTTATCGAGATCAACATAAGCATTCAAAAGCTTGGTTGTTGTGGGCAGATAGTAATTCATGAACTTCTTGAGTTCGTCCGCACATTCGGGCTCATTCTCCACCTGGGTGAAAATCTTCCTCATGATATTTTCAAGCTGATAGAGCTTTTCCGACATCTCATCACCGGGAATCTCATCATTAATTCTGCGGATAGTCGCAAGATATGCATTACCCTCATCAATGATGGATTTAACGCCCTGGTTTGTTACACCCTCTGTGCTCTCGGCACTGAAGCGATCCTGGCTCATCTGCTGTGCCTCAGCCAGTTCTCTGTCCTGTCTTGCTTTCTCAGCTCTCATGTACTGCGCGAAAGCTCTCTCGGAAAGCATTACCGTAGTCTCATTCCTGTCAAACCTTGCGGTAGGAAGAAAGTCCTTATTTATCATCTTTTTGATGTTTTTCAGAACCGTATCGGAACGCTCCCCTGCTGCCATCGCAAGATCACCGACTGCGAAAAATTCGGAATTTCCCAAGATTCTTCCGTATTTATTGAAGGCTTTTGCCAGCTTTTTATCATCGGATCCGACTTTAATAAGGAATCCGAATATTGCTGTGATCGCGAGATAAGTAACGGCTTGCGCCCACACACCGGTTGATATGGCCCCAAGGGTTGCAAGTCCGAAAATTGCAGCACCTACTATGCCTCCAACTACCTTGCCCATTCCATGATTCATGCTGACTTTTCTTGTGAAAAACGGTATCCTTTTGGCGCCGCTTGCATAATTAACGGTTCTGGTTGTCGAAGCCTTACCTCTGAAATTCTGTGAGGGGTTCGCTTTTGCTGCCCTGACCGCATCCTCTATTGAAACCTTCAGTGAAACACTAAGATTATCATAATTTCCTGTCTCGACCGCCTTGGTAACTTCTTTTAATATCTTGTTACCGGCGTTATAGATGTTATCGTAATCTCCCATAACTCAACCATCCTCAATAAAACAACTGATTCAAATCTTTTCCATTTTATAATATTATCCATCAAAAAACAATCTCAGACCGCGTAAATTCAAGGGCTTTAATTGGTTTACTTTGGTACCTTAAAGTGAAAAATTGTGTTATTATTGACCGTGGAGTTACTTTTTTCCAAAAAACTTTATATTTAAGAAGGTAAAATTGTATGGACAGACAAAATCTGACACTGCTGACAGACCTGTATGAACTTACGATGATGCAGGGCTACTTCAAGAACAAGTCCCAGAACGAGACCGTAATTTTTGATGCATTTTTCAGAAATAATCCGTTTGGCGGCGGTTACTCAATTATGGCCGGACTTGAGCAGCTTATCAACTATATTAAAGAGCTGCATTTTGACGAGGAAGATATCGATTACCTCAGAAGCATTGGTATCTTTGACGAGGATTTCCTTGATTATCTTCGCGATTTCAAATTCAGCGGGGACATTTATTCCATTCCCGAGGGAACACTCATTTTCCCCAGAGAGCCCCTTGTTAAGGTCATCGCACCCATCATGGAAGCTCAGCTTATTGAAACCGCGATTTTAAATATCATCAACCATCAGTCACTTATCGCAACCAAGGCAGCAAGAATCTGCTATGCAGCTGAAGGCGACGGAATTATGGAGTTTGGTCTTCGCCGTGCGCAGGGTCCTGACGCCGGAACCTACGGTGCAAGAGCTGCAGTTATCGGCGGATGTGTCGGCACCAGCAATGTTCTGTGCGGACAGCTCTTCGATATCCCTGTAAAGGGCACACATGCTCACAGCTGGATCATGAGTTTCCCTGATGAGTACACAGCTTTTAAGACCTATGCAAAATTGTATCCTTCAGCATGTATACTTCTCGTCGACACCTATGACACCCTTAAGTCAGGTGTACCAAATGCAATCCGTGTTTTCAAGGAGATGAAGGAAGAAGGCATCGACCTTAGCTTCTACGGAATCCGTCTCGACAGCGGCGACCTTGCTTATCTTTCAAAAGAGGCCCGCAAGATGCTCGATGACGCCGGATTCCCGGATGCTATTATTTCAGCTTCCAACGATCTTGATGAGTACCTTATCTCATCCCTTAAGTCACAGGGCGCTGCCATCACTTCCTGGGGCGTTGGTACACACCTCATCACAGCTAAGGACAATCCGTCCTTCGGAGGCGTTTACAAGCTCGCAGCGGTTATGGGCGAAGACGGTGAGTTTATTCCCAAGATCAAGCTCTCCGAGAATTCCGAGAAGGTCACCAACCCCGGAAACAAGAAGATCTACAGAGTTTATGAAAAGGCAAGCGGCAAGGTTAAGGCCGACCTCATCTGTCTCGAAAACGAGACCTTTACTGAGGATAAACAGCTTCTGCTCTTCGATCCCTTAGAGCCCTGGAAGAAGACTCTTCTTCCCGCAGGAAGCTTCACTTTAAGAGAGATCATGGTTCCTATATTCAAAAACGGCGAATGTGTCTACACTTCACCTAAGACGATGGAAATTCGTGATTACTGCCTCAAGGAGCAGGATACACTCTGGGAGGAGACAAGACGTCTCTTCAATCCTCACGAGGTTCATGTGGATCTGTCCCGTCGTTTGTATGACACCAAGATGAAACTTCTGGATCAAATGTCCGGACTCGATATGACAAATGTAGAAAACTGATAAAATGACGCCCGGGGATTTAAGTATATAGATTTCAATCTCGTTGCTTACGCATAATCGCTTGAAATCTATATACTTAAATCCCCGGGCTGTTTTTTATAATTATTACATTTTCATATCATCCGGTTATTCAAGGATAATTATTTTTTATGATCATAGGGATGGATTGTCTCTATAGTTCCATCCTCTGCGATGTTAAGCTTTGTATACTTAACACATCTTCTGTGGTTGATTCCGCCTGACAATTCACAGTCATGATAGAACAGGTACCACTCACCCTCAATCTCAAGAATTGAATGGTGGGTTGTCCAACCGATTACAGGCTCCATGATGCGTCCCTTGTAGGTGAAGGGGCCGTATGGGTTATCACTCTCAGCATAGCAGAGATAATGTGTGGTTCCGGTTGAATATGAGAAATAGTACTTTCCGTTGTACTTGTAGGTCCAGGGATCCTCGAAATATCTGCGATCCTCGTCACCTGCAAGAAGGGGCTTTCCGTTTTCATCCAGAATCTGAATATCTCTGGGTGTTTCTGCAAAGGACTTCATATCCTCGCTCATAAGTGCCATCTTCGGGAAAACCGCATTCTCGTTCTTCTCCGGCTCTGTGCCGTTAGGATCGAATTTTCCTGTTCTGTATTTCTCAAGCTGTCCGCCCCAGAGGCCGCCAAAGTAAACATATACTTTTCCGTCGTCGTCCTTGAAGGAACAGGGATCTATACTGAAGCTTCCCTCAATGCAATTGTCCTCAGGCTTGAAAGGTCCTTCGGGTTTATCGCTCTCTGCAATACCGAGTCTGAAGTTTCCTTCCTTATCTCTTGCCGGAAATACAAGATAATACTTGCCGTTTGTATAAACCACATCCGGTGCCCACATCTGATCGCTAACCCAGGGTACATCGTGCATGCTGAGTGCCACGCCGTGATCTGTAACATCTCCGCCGAGCTTATCCATGGAAAGGATGTGGTAATCCTGCATCTGATACTCATCACCGTTATCGTTATCCTCACCGTCATGCGGAATATCATGTGACGGATATACATAGATTTTTCCGTCGAAAACATGTGCTGACGGGTCTGCTGTGAAAATATGTGTAACTAAAGGCTCTCTTTCTTTGCTCATTATAAACTCCTCTCTATTACCAGTGGATTAAGATTATCACAGGCGCCTTGCTCATTTCTTTGCAATAGTTGTTAATTGGTGTCAAAAAATTGCCTTAATTAATTTCGCTTTTTTGCTCATATCATTAATTATCACCTATTTTCACATGGCAAAATTGTGCAAAAGCCATAATCTTAGCGTTTTTGTCCGCAATAATTAATTGGTTAAAAGCAATTTTTGATAGTTAAAAGAGCACCTTTTTGTAATAAAATAAACTCTGTAATTTACAGATATTGCTAATTGCATATTTGAGAACCTTAGAGGAAACGAATATGATTGAAACTTTAAACGGACTTGTTGAGACAGTCAATTTTAAACAGAGTACTTCCATAAAATTATATGACAATGATAAATATGAAGATTATCCGCCGCACTGGCATGCTGCGATTGAGCTCATTATGCCCACTCGCAATTTGTACTTCCTGAACTGTGCAGGCGAAGATGTTGTTCTAAGAGAGAGCGATATCGCCATTATCTGCCCGGGATGCATCCACTCCATAAAAGCTCCCGAAGTTGGTCAGCGCATCATTTTTCAGCCCGATACCAATGAGCTCAGATTCATGCATGACGTTGAATCACTTATCAACATCATGTCTCCTTATATTGTTGTAACTCCCGAGGATTATCCTCAGATCCACGACAGGGCAAAGACTCTCCTTTTGGAGATCAACCAGATTTATGAAAAGAATGCCTCTTTTTCAGAGGTTGATATCTATTGTAAGCTTCTGGAATTCATGTCTCTTATAGGAAAAAATTACGTCAGCAAAAAGCGCACCGACGATTCTGCGGAATACGCCAAGGGCGACGAATACTTTGAGAAATTTATCGAGATCTGCGACTATCTTCAGGAGCACTGCTCTGAGGACCTTACTCTCGATGATGTTGCCGACAGAAGCGGCTTTAGCAAGTTTTATTTCTCAAGAAGATTCAAGCAGTTTACAAACGTTTCCTTCTATAAATATGTGAACCAGAAGAGAATTGCAAAAGCTGAAACATATCTTACAGATCCCAGGAACTCTGTAACGGATGTAGCCTTAAACTGCGGCTTCCCGTCGCTGTCCTCTTTTATAAGAATGTTCAAGATAATAAAGGGATGCACACCAACAGAATTCAGAAATATGTACTGGTGTGGGAATAAAGCGTAACGGTCCTGTAATGGACACACGCAGGGCGAAACCAGGCTACCTTACAACACATGAGAGATTCCGCTTAGTGCTGCTTCGTTCCCGACCTGACACGGTTCGCAGGCTCTCATTGCATAAGACCCGATCCCGCACGAGCGTGCACCCGTTACAAGACCGTCATTTGTTAATAATAAGCAGATGATGATAAGTTGTCAACCATTATCCACCACGAGGCACATTATTGTGCCTTTTCTACTATATAATCAGAATAACTCATTCCAACATATTTCTTAAAACATCTCCCAAAGTAATTGGGATCCGGAATCCCGACCTCTGCTGCCGTCTGGTACATTTTGTACCCCTGCTCAGCATACTTTATGGCCTTCTTCATTCGAAGATCTGTTAAGTACTTCGCAAAGTTCTTGCCGGTATCCTGCTTGAACTTGCGGGAAAGATAGCTTGAGGAAAAGCCAAAATTCTGCGCAACAAACGCAAGGTTAAGGGTGGAATCCGTAATGTGGTCCTTAACATACTGCTTGATCAGTTCGGTGGAATTAGCCTCTGTAATTGCAGGTTCTTCCTCGC
Source organism: Butyrivibrio sp. ob235 (assembly GCF_900109475.1). Taxonomy (NCBI): domain Bacteria; kingdom Bacillati; phylum Bacillota; class Clostridia; order Lachnospirales; family Lachnospiraceae; genus Butyrivibrio; species Butyrivibrio sp. ob235. The sequence goes on along the minus strand of NZ_FOBE01000013.1, from coordinate 51,172 downwards.
TATCCGCAAAGTCCGAGGTACTGGCCCCTCCCATCGCATCAAGCTTCTCCTTTGCACGCTCAAGAACCTTTGTAACCTCCGCACGCACCATGGGTTTAAGCATATAGTCAAAAACCGGAAGGCTTACGCATTTTCTTGCATACTCAAATTTATCTATGGCCGTCATGATGATGATGATCAGGTTCGGATAGCGCTTAGTTGCGGTCTCCGTGAATTCTATTCCGTCCATGAACGGCATGGATATATCAACAAAGGCGATGTCAGGCTTTATCTCATCAATAGTGTTTATTGCCTCTATGCCGCTGGCGGCTTCGCCGACAACTTCCATGTCGAGACTTTTATAATCTATAGCTGCACGCATCAATTTGCGTGCGGATTCCTCATCGTCTATGATCATTACTCTGTACATAATACCTCCCCGTATCCCCTCATCCGTCAGCTTCGCTGACACCTGTCTTCGCTCCGCTTCGGTCCGCGCTAAACCAACGTCCCCCGGACGTTGAGCGACCCCGAGGGGAAGGCTTTTACAATTTATACTCAAGCCCCTGGATGCATCATATCAGGAATAATAAACTCAACCTCCGTGAATTCCCCTATTTCACTGCTTATCCTGACTACATCTTCTCTGCCTGTGTAATACCTTATCCTCTCTATTGTACCCCATAATCCAAAACTACTCGAGTTTTGTTCGTAGGTATTGCTCCTCGAGGTCACGATTTTCTCTATAAGCTCAGCATCCATGCCTACTCCGGTGTCTCTAACTATCAGATGGAGCTCTCCGTCTTCGAGATGTGCAGATATTTTTATTGTGCCCTTTTCACCTTTAAGTCGTATACCGTGATAGATGCAGTTCTCCACCATCGGCTGCAGGATAAGCTTAGGCACAACAAAATCCAGCGTGTCCTCACTAATGTCGTATTCATCATCAAGAATATCTCCATACCGCAGCTTCTGAAGTGATAGATAATCCTTAACAATGCAGATCTCGCGGGAAAGCGGAATTTCTCTGTCGCCCTTACTAAGGAAATTCCTGTAAAAGCTTCCGAGTGTCTCCAGAGCATCATGCACCTTGTCAGCTCCGGCATCAAGCGCCATGAATCCTATGGTCTCAATTGAATTATATAAAAAGTGCGGCTTAATCTGCTCCTGTAAAACACGCATTTCCGCCTTTTGAAGAGTCTTTTCCTTCTCCACCAGCTCATCAAACAGCTCGTTTACGTGGTCGATCATACTGTTATAATCACCCTCAAGCATGTTTAATTCACTGTAAGGAACCTCAACATCTATTTTTTTCAGTTCTCCGGAGCGCTTATTTCTCTCCATCGCTCCCGATAGCTCAAATATCGGATCTGTTATGTTCTGTCTTATGAAAATTGCGACAAAAACTGCCATAAGAGTGAAAACAACCAGAAGAAACAACAGGATATACAGCATTCTGAAGGGTATTCCCGCTGTGCCGTAGGGTGAAACCCTAAGGATTACTATCGGAAGGTCATTCACTCTGCACCCTGAAAGCAGGACATCCTTTCCGTCAAGTCTGATGTTTCTGTGTCTGATCTTTTCACTAATAAATTCATCTCCGAAGTAGCGCTCATACTCGCGGTTCCCGGCGAGAAAGGTCCCGTCGGTTCCAATGATGCAGATATTGTTGTATCCAAGCCTCGTCAGCATATTTTCAAATACGCTTGTGGAGATGTTCATCATAAGGAGTCCCGTGCGCTTCTGGGTATCAATGTCATTAATGGCTCTTCCTATAGAAACCATGGGCCTTCCGTCCGCCTTCTCAGCAATACCATAGCTGTTTAGGGACACTACTGCCCTACCGTTGCCCTCATATATTTCCCTGCGCCAGTCCTCGCTGTTCATCAGATCCGTGTTGTAATTATAGGTGAATCTGTTGGTTGCAACGATGATCAAATCTTCTCTTATGACCATTACGCTATCCACACCCTCTGTGGAATTCAAAATGTCCATTATACCGTATCTGGCATCATTTATCATTCCCATACTCACAGCTGATACTTCCGCGCGCAAAAAATCGATCACGCGGCTCTCTATCATTATGAGCCTCGAGAGCGATGTGTATTTTTCAATATCTGATGAAATATTACTGGAAAGAGTTTTTAAGACGTTATCAGAATCTCTGACTCCATAGTCGCGGCGCTCTCTCTCGGTAATGATGGTCATTGAAATAATGAATGCTGCAATTGCAACCAAAACCACCTCAAAGATGAGCTTTTTAAGGCTCAGTGAAAGAGATACTCCGCTCCTATTCTTTTTAATTAATCCCCAATTGCCGAACTTCATGTAAACCCCTAAAAAACCAAAATGTGCTTACACTATTATAGTATATTCAGAATTGATTTCAAAACTTTAACAAGGTGTAAATTAGTTATTTGCTTACAACCTTGAGATTTCATCAAGGATCTCTTCCCGATCTCTGAATCTATAGTAATCTTCTTCATCCTTAATGCTGAACGCACCGATTGGAATTCTTGCAAGATCTTCAATTAACTGCATTGAGTCAGGCGCAAATCCTGCCTTCTTAATGACGTTTCTAAAAGGAATCTCCAGCTCGGGTTCAAGACGCAAAGCCTTGATAAGTTCCTGAATATTTTTTGTATCCATTCCTTCATCTCCAACAAAGTGATATGCTGTCGATTTTCCTCCTTCAAGAACCTCTATTGCAAAGAGCATGTCATCAAAATAGCTTATGCTGATAACCGGAGTATCCAACCTCTCTGACAGTCTCACTGCTTCTTCTCTTACATCTTCAAATTCAGTTTCAAGATTATCCTCAAAAATCGTATCCCAATCAGGAGTCAAATGCTCTATGCAATAGTCTTCCTCAAGCTCATATTGATTCTTATGTCCGGGATTATAAACCTGTATATTCCGAAATGATGTCCCCATTTTTCCTCCTTGCCCATTTTGCTTTTATTCAGCAGTTTTAATTCTCTTTATTGTTGATCCCTTCAGGTAGAACGCATCACCCTTACTGGGTGACTTCTTTACTCTTGCAACCATCAGCGGGGGAATGCTGATGAAATTGATATCTCCGATTTCCTCAAACATCAGTACATTTCCGCTGTCACTGATACCATTAAGTATAGGATTAGAAAGAACTGTTAGTGTCTCATTTTCAAGATTTGAGAAGATTATAGCTACTTTGCTCTCTGTATAATCAGAGGTAAGCACCTTATATTTGTTATACACCTCCTCATTATCATGAATAACATCAGGAGCCTTAGGGCTGTTGATCATCAGAACCATAAGCGGAACATCATCCAGTGGCTCTCCAGAGACTGCTTTTTCATGATTTGCCTTTGCTGTCTCATAGGCCTTTTCTACAAAGTCAATTACTTCCATATTGTCACTTGTATATTCCGCGACACATGATAAGCTGCTAAACTGTGAAAGCTCTTTACTCCTGTCATCTGCGATATACAATTCTACAGGATCATACGAGCTGCTCTCCTGAAGTTTTCTGATAATATACTTGACGTAATCGCCTCTTCCAAGCTCCTCTGTTCCCAATATTCCAGTAATAATATTCTTCGACAAATCATTAAATTCAGGCAGCGTTGTTGCATAATTAAGACCTGACAAAAGCTGATAGCCTTGCATATTGGAAGAACCGAAACGATCCTCCATATACTCGTCGTTCAGTACATCCGGAATATAAACAATCGTCTCTGCCTTCATTCCTTCATACTTCTTATTGATCTTCGCTATATCTTCTGATAATTCTTCATCGCTCAATGTCTCTGCATCTGTCTCCTCGGAATTATCTTCTATCTGTTCCTCCGAAGATTCTTCCTCGGCAGCTGCATCTACTACTTCTTCAGCTACCGAAGCTGTGTCTGCAGCACTATCCTCAGCAGCACAAACATTAATTGACATTGTCATCACTAATACTGCAAAGACAATTGCAGATGTCTTTTAAAATACCTTAAACATATTTTTCCCCATTATTCCAAAACTTTTTTCTTACAGACTTTTTATAGTCCTGATATTTCATCTATTTTCTCTCGTAGGTCATCCATGAATACAAGCTTTGCATCAGGCTTGATCTCGAGTGCTTCCGAATAACATTTCAATGCTTCTGTATAATTCCCAAGATTATATGCTGCATTCCCGCAACCGTAGGTGAGCACTATTCTTGATATATTGTTATTAAAAGTTTTCATTGCCTCTTTATATAATGAAGCTGCGCGCTCATAATCCTTTTTCGCATATGCAATCACGCCCTCAAGATCAATAATCCTGGCTCTGTCAGCCTTGGCAATTCTACTGTTGCCGGTTTTAGTTCCTACCATTTCTTTTAGTTTATCGAGACATTTTTGAGCTTCTTCCACTCTGCCTGTGTCTGCAAGTACGCATCCCTGATAAAACATACATATTTTCCGGAACATCTTAAGCTTGCTTTTGCTTCGCATTAGTTCTATATGCTCCATTGCCTTCTCATAATCCTTTTCGTACGCACTGGCAGCAATATAGTAAGTTCCAACCGCATTTACATAGCACTTCCTAAAGTAGCGTTCCTTAACCAGTCTGTCTACCACATCAATAAACTTCCGCGGCTCACAATCATCAAGCAGTATTTTATATAGGTACAAATGCAGTTTAGTCACACGCACTAAAAGAATAGTTATCGGAATCAAAATAAATAAACACATAACGATTACACTTTTTGTAAAATACTCATCGGAAAAAGGATCCGTGTAATCATATACCCAATCATTAGGCAATATCGGAATCAGTGCAGAGATAATTACAACCAACCAAACTAACACTATACAAAACACTGCAAAAAAATAACGCCAAGTGAAGGATTTTTTATAAGTGAGTATTCTATCGACTGCTTCATCTACGTCTGTGCCTGTTAAATTCAGTTTTTTCATTTTTATAAACTCCGTTCGGCTAATACCTATGTTTATGCCATTTTATTTTTCACAAACAAGATAATGAATCCTCCCGCTATACAAGCAGCCAGAAGAACCAGATAAATAGCATCCATTATTCCCGCAAAATATAAACCCATTTCAGGACCAACACTTACATATGGATCATTCACATATCCGGACACATAAATTACTGTGGACAAAGCTATGCCTACCAGATTCGTCCATATGATCGTAATTACATACTTGTTGTAGGGAAAATATCCCTTGGATTTCACCAAATCGTAGATAATGAATCCCAGTGTAACAAAAAATGGAGTTATCAGCTGCGGAAAATCAAGAATTGAAAAATATGGTATAATCCACGCCACCAATATCAGCAAATGGAATTCCCGCACCCTTGCATAGTTCATGTAATCAATATACATTTTTATTTCTCTCCCCATTTTAAGATACACATGCTCTTATCATCTCCCAAGGAAAAGATAAGCTTGGTCTCTCACTAGTCATCTTATGCCCTAGCTCCTTTGCATCATCCAGCATTTTTTCTTTAATGATTTTTTGTATTATGTATCCATTATTTTATGCCATCAAATTTTTGAACACACTTGTTCATCCCGTTTTTCAGCCAATACTTTCATATACTGCCTGAATATTCGGCAATATAAACTGTTCATCCAGCGTGTATGCAGCAAAGATAGAATACAAAGGATCAACGCACATACCTCGCTCATCTTTTATAGAAAGCGTTTTTTCATTCTCATCAATGCAAACTGCAGTCCCTATCTTATTTAAAATCAGCTTTGCAAAAAACGATGAGACTCTGATAATCTCCGGAATAACCTCCTCATTACTTAACTTTTTTATTGCCGCAATCTCGTCTGCTACAGTTTGTAAATCCTTTTCTCCAACGCTTTCGATAGAAAGATTATGTGCAAGGCAAAAATCATTTGCCAAACCAATATACGTTTCTATAAAAACTTCATAATCTTCCAGATGCAAATGAGGTTTCTTCATCTCCATATCCAAGATTTCATAACCTTTTTCATTTAAAAGATTAGCTATTTCAGTGAGTATCTCTACAAATGAATCCTCATTTGAATATGATGCTTCAAACTTAATCCCTGGTATGCGATTTAAACCAATTTTCCCAGTTATCAAATTTTCTGTTACATCAAATTCCTGATATACTCCATCAACCGCTCTATTCAAATATACTATTGGTCTAGTCGAAACTAACTTTTTAGGGAAGGTCATACTAAAACCATGTTTCTTTGAATCTTCCCCCAATATTTCCTTTACTATTTTCTTATAATTATTTTCCATATTCACCCCACACATCCTAACACTAATTTTCTCCATCTTGGTCGCAACCTGTAATTGTGTATGAAGGTATCGCACTTGCAATTTGACTTGTACCTATATTTGATACAATCATCAATCCTACAATCAACAGTGCTATCTTGTGTCTGACTTTTTTCATTTCCTACTCTCCTCAAATCAGCCTCTTATATATCTTGAACAAAATCTGTTTTTCTTTCTTTGAATATTTATCTACATAAGTTATCAGCAGTTCCCCTGAAGCTGTAATCGTTTCAATTGTTTCCTCAAAAACCCCATTTCCCACCGGTCTTTTATATATTGAACTATATGGAATATTTGGAATTTCTACTCTTGACCGATTCTTTATCTTAGTGGTTATCCACTGCGTCTCTACATACTTTCCTTCACCCATAGGTGCATATTTTGAATATTCAATCTTTTTTAGTTTGTAGCCTTTAGTCATCTTGACAACAAACTTCCCCTTATTTCCTGACAGATAATTTTCCTTATCCGGATACAATTCCTTGTCGCCAATCTTTACGGACATGTACGGTTTTTCTTTTGTCACCCTGACCTTTATAGTTTTCTTTTTCTGACCACTATCTGCTGTTTTATAGGTATATCCAATCTTATAGATTCCTTCATGCTTCGAGTAAGCATTGATTACATACCATTTTCTGTTAGTTTCAAAATCTGATCCTGTCCCCACAAGCTTAACTATCAGTTTTTTACTATTACTCTTTACATCGCATATACTTTCCGCTTCACTTTTTACAACCAGTCTTATCGTTGTTTCTTCATCGACAGCTATCGTTTCTCTTTTGGGTAATCCGGTAAAAAAGTTTTTTGTCTCAGCTGCATGTGGAACTGCTTTTATGCCAATTAATACCGATAAAACCAGTATTGTATATATAAATAATTCTGCTTTTTTCTTCATGGCCCACCTACTTTACCTTAGACCTGATTGTTATTGTGTTTTCGCGCTCAATTCCTCGCTTATCAATGTAAGTGATTATCAGATCGGTATATGTAAAGATAAAATCACCATACTTCTCTGCCTTTATTTCATCCCATACTTCTCCATTATGATATTCACATACCTCTGAAAGCTTTAGCACATCACCATTATTAAGATGCAAATACTCCAAATCTGCATACCCATTGCCTCCGCTGCTAAGTCTTGGGCTTTCGGATTTCACCCATCTTTCAACTCTTATATCCTTTAGCAAATATCCCTTCTTCATTTTAATTTTCAACTTTCCTGCCGTATTTAAGTCTACGAATTTAGCAGTATAGTCGTCTTCAAGGCATTTTTTCAGTATGTTCTTTTTACCTACTTTTATACTCTTGTATCCCTTAAATGAATCTTTTAGTGACTCAACTATCACTCTTGTCTGTTCAGTTGAAATGCAATTCCCATTACCATCTACTATGTCAAATGTCACATAATAGGTTCCTTTTCTGGTAGCATATATCTGTATAGCCTCATAGTTAGTATTAACTGAGTATTTATATCTGTGGCTTACACACTTTGCCTTCAGGTTTTTATTACTTGTCTTTACATTTGCAACATGTGTGTCCACCTCATCCATATTTACATTGATGGCATTTATATATCCTGTCATTTTTTTATTAACAAGATTTATCACCTTTTCTTTTTCATAGGTGACATTCACTGCCTTTGCTGTTATTCCTCTGCCGTAAACAATTATCAGCATTATGGTTATAACCATCAGGAGTTTTGTTGCACCCAAGCAAACTCTTTTCATCAGATTCTCCACTGTCCTCGATCCCCTACATACACGCAACAAGGGATGTAATGCATATAAATGCATCACATCCCTTGATTTTTAAATAATTAAATTGTTAAAGACTCCCCAAACAAAACTGTAAGACACTTCTTGCGCTCCCCTGATTTATCGTTCCCCCTCGATATATCAAACAAAAAGCGTCTTTACAATAGCATGATTTTACTAAAAATACAACAACATTATCCCAAATTGTTAATAATCTTAATAAATTCTTAATAATTCAGAAAGTATTGTCAAAAGGCCATCAACCCTTGACCGCACCTGCGATGAAGCTTGCCTGAATCTTTTTACTAAGGAACAGATAAGCTATAAGTGTCGGGAAGGTCGCGATAACAAGCGCAGCACCAATGGGTCCCCACTCCGTTGTATGCTGTCCTGACAGGGCCTTGATACCTACTGGCAGAGTTCTATGCACTGAGTCTGAGATGAATACGTTAGCAAACATGAACTCGTTCCAGCACTGAAGGTATGAATAAACGCCAACTGTTGAAACCGCGGGCTTCATAAGCGGCAGGATTATTCTGAAAAATGTTCCGAAAAGTCCGCATCCGTCGATTCTTGCTGCCTCATCAAGCGCAAAAGGTATCTCGGACATGAATCCGGTGCTGATCAGAATTGCCATTGAAAGCGAAAAAGCTGCATACGGAATAATAAGTGTTGAATACTTATTGAGCCAGTGAAGCTTTGAAAGCACTACATAAACCGGAACGATTGATGCCTGGATCGGTATTGTGAGTCCAAGCATAAAAAATGCGTTCATCAGCTTACTGCCCTTCCATCTGATTCTTGTGATAGCGTAAGTAGCCATCATCGCAGCCATAATAGATATGGCAATGGCAATAGTTGTAACAAGTAAACTGTTGAAGAAATAAAGGCCCATGTTTCCCGTGCCCATGGCAGTTGTAAAGTTTGACCACAGCCATTTTTGCGGGAGACCTATCACGTTTGCACCAAAGATTTCATCGTTGGATTTCAGGGCAAATGTGAACATGAAATATATAGGAAATAGGTTAATAATCGCCCAGATTACTAATATTATCTCCGTAAAAACCTTAAATACAGGATTTGTTTCCTTAAGTGTATAGCTTTCCATATTAATCTTCCTTTTCCCTAAATGCTGCACTTATCAGCAGAGCAAATGCAAAGCACAGTATTATCAGCATGACAGAAATAGTACTTCCCATTCCATATCTGTTTCGAAGGAACAGCATGTTTTCCAAAAGGGTACTGGGTACCTCTGTGGACTGGAACGGACCACCTTCAGTAAGGATTCTTACAAGGTCATAGGTTTTCAGTGAACCTGTTACCGCGAAGATAACGCTTACTCTGATGATGGGCTTGATGATCGGAATAACCACGTATCTGTCTACCTGCCACTTTGTTGCACCATCGAGCATTGCTGCCTCTCTGAGGTCCATGTCAACGCCCTTAACTCCTGCATACATGAGCAGCATGTGATAGCCGACGTACTGCCATACCGTAGGAACGATGATACTTCCAAGAGCAGTACTTACTTCACCTACCCATACGTGTTTCCAGTCTCCTCTGCCTATTGCTTCAAGGAATCTGTTCAAAAGACCATAATCTGGATTATATATTTTCAGCCAGAGCTGACCGATAACTACTGTTGAAATAAGAACCGGCATGAAGAATATTGATAAGTATACTCTCTCCTTAAGGCTCTCTCTTCTACCAAGAAGGAGTGCCAGTAAAAGCGCAAAAGGTAACTGCACAAAAACTGAGAAAAATGCCAGTATCAACGAATTTTTCAGTGATGTCACAAACTTGATCGACCCGTTTGTGAACAACTCGACATAGTTGTCAAAACCGATGAATGTGCCTGCGGAAAAACCGTTCCAGTCATACAAACTTCTGTACACAGATACTGCGATCGGTGCAATAAGTATGCTTACAAAAAGGAGCAGTCCCGGAAGCAGAAATACGAAAATTGCTAATCCTTTTTTTAAACCTTGTTTATTCATACACAAACCTTCCCAGCCGAATTTCTTCTGTATCCGGCTCTACTGGCATAACCTTAGTAAGGCAAAATGCCTTTGCATTAAAAAGTCCTTCCTGCTTCCAATTTTATTCAGAAGTCAGGAAGGACAAAGTAAAGTCTAATCCGACTTATTATTTGTTATTACTGGATGTCCTTAGCAAGTCCTTCGATGAACTGCTTACCATCAAGAAGGCAACCATAAACCTGATCTACATATGATAGATATGTGTTAGCAGAATCAGCGCTCATAGCTGTGTCGCCGAAGAGTACCATTGTATCAGCGTTAGCAACGATGCCTGCAACTGTCTGTGTAAGCTCGTTTACAGAACTTGTGTCGCCATAAGGTGTCCATGCAGGAAGTCCGCATCCATCAAGGTAACCATAGTGGCAGATAAGCTTACCAAGCTCGAATGCATACTCAGCAGCCTTGTCAGCGTTAGGTGAAGATGCTGCTACAGCAAGTGTATCAGAAGGTCCACCGATGAGCTGTCCAAGCTTAGCCTTATCAGCATTGATTACAGGGAACTCACTAACCTTAACCTTATCCTTGAACTCTTCATTAGCAGCGAAGTCAGCACAGTTCCATGTTCCGTTCATGTAGAATGCATACTTGCCAGCCATGAAGTTGTTCTTAACTTCGTCGTTTGTAAGGCCGATTCCTGAAGGATCGAAGTAACCGTTGTTTACAAGACCCTGGAATGTATCAACAGCATCAGCAACGTCCTGGTTGTTCCATGTTGCCTTGCCTGCGAAGATCTCGTTAAGTGTATCAGCGCCTGCGCTCTTCTCGATTACAGACTCAAGATACTCTGTTACGCACCATGTCTCTTTTCCTGCACATCCGAAAGGAATGATTCCTTTGTCCTTAAGGGCGTCGCAGCAAGCGATGAACTCATCATAAGTTCCGGGAATCTCATCATATCCAGCTTCCTTAAGAAGATCCATGTTTGCAAAGAGACCAACGATGTTCATTGTAAGCGGTACACCGTAGTGCTTTCCGTCGTATGTGGAGTTACCCATCATAACTTCAGGAAGCTCACTCTTGTAGTTCTCATAAGCATCATCAAGGCAGTAAACCTTGCCTGCATCTACGAAATCACCAAGGAATGCACATGACCATGTGAAGAAGATATCAGGCATCTCGTCTGCAGCAACTGCAGCCTTGATCTTTGTCTTGTAGGACTGGTTCTCAAATGCTTCCCATGTGAAGTTTACATTGGGATATTTCTCCTGCATGTCAGCAATTGCAGCTTCATAAGAATGACGGTTTGAATCACTCTCTGTTGCAATACACCACATTGAAAGATCAATAGCCTCACCATCATCAGCTGCTACTTCTTCTGTAGCCTCTTCTGTGCTCTCAGCCTCTGTAGCCTCCTCTGCTGTGTCAGCAGCTTCAGTGGTCTCTTCGGTGCTTTCAGCTTCTGTTGCAGCCGGAGCTTCCTCTTTAGCTGTGTTGTCTGCTGCCGGTGCTGAATTTCCCCCACCGCATCCAACGAGTGATAAAGTCATAACACCCGTAAGCAGCAATGATGCAATACGCTTCATTTTCATAACATACCTCTCCTTTTCTTTTTGAGCATCTCTGCCATTAATACGTTATATCTTAAGCACGTGGTGCTTTAGATCTACATTATTGCCTTCTCCTAGGGGAGAAGGTGTCAGCGAGGCTGACGGATGAGGGGTTATACTCAATTTTGCTGAGTCTTCGTCATCGGCCAGGGATAGTCGATTATAAGCTCATCATCATTCAGTGTGTAGTAAAGATATGCGTCCTCTATCGGATCACTGTACATAAGCTTTATGCATGAATCCTTCTCATCTACAGTGTAGTGTCCAAAGAAAATGCCCTCTTCACTGAATTCCCCATCTTTCGTGAAGACATATGACCAGCCGTTGTCCTGTGTCCAGGTTCCTACCAGTCCGTCGTGCTCTTCTTCACTGCTAAGCTTATATGTTGACTTCTCATAGAGAGTCATTGTATCGCCATTCATTTCATAGCGAAGCTTTGTCTCATTTTTATCTTTATCGGTAAGGGTGATATACTCATCATCCTTGGTATATGTATACTTCTCACCCTTGAAGACTGCCTTGCCATTGTCATAGAGCGCAATAGCTTCTTCCGTGGGCTCATGTGTATATGCCCAGCTCTCAGTCTTCTTGCCGCATCCTGCCGATACTGTCATCATGACGATGAGCATTGTCAGGATCGATGTTGTTTTTAATACTTTTTTCATACTTCTCATTTTGTTGCCTTTATTTATCTATACAGATGTTTCATTTCTAAAATAAATATAAACAATGCTTTGTATAGATTGAATGTAAATCTTTTACCTCATTAAGCACTTTTTTTACTTTTTGTACACAAATCGTTCATACTTCACTAATAATTTGTGCAAATGTTTGTTACATGTGTCTGAAAAAGTGATGGAAGCCATCAGGAAGGTGTTTACTTTTTATAGTCCCTCGAAATCAAAGGCCGGGATGAAGCTCTCGGAATCCGTGCCCTCTCCCTGGAAAAAGCCATTCTCTATGCCAAGATCGATAGCGTAATCTATGAGTTCTTCATATTCTGAAGCATTAACGCCTGTGAGTAGTTCCGGATAAGCAGATAAATCCCCATAGGGGGTAAATTGATTCATTATGCTCAAATATACCTTGTCACCAAAACGAGAAAGAAGCTCTTTGATAACTTTCTTAGAATCAGACAACTGCCCGGGAAGCATCAGATGGCGCACAATAACACCACTTTTCATAAGCGGACCGCTGTAATCATCATCAGATAATTCTTCAATTATTCTGTTATATTCAATAGCGCCAAACATGTCTGTTAACTGTCTATCATCTTCGGCAGCCTTTTTCTCCCACATAAACAAAGGCTCGTGGACCTGCCTCAGCATCTCCTCTATAGCATCCATGGCAATTCCAAAATATCCGGGGGCATTACTGTATCTCATCGACAGCTTCTCGGAATAATACTTGCAATCAGGCAGATAAATATCAACAAGCCCCTCCAATGCCTTAAGTGTATCGACATTTTCATAAGCACTTGTGTTATAGACAACCGGAATGTGAAGCCCCTGCCGCTTTGCAGCCTCAAGAGCAGGTATGATCAGCGGTACAAAGTGAGTAGGCGTAACAAGATTGATGTTAGAAGCCTTCTCTTCCTGCAGCCTAATAAAGATTTCCACAAGTCTTTCCGCAGAAATCTCTTTTTTCACCTCACCTGATGCAATCTCATGATTCTGACAAAAGACACATCGCATATTGCAACCCGAAAAGAACACGGTTCCCGAACCGTGTTCTCCTGATATGCAGGGTTCCTCCCATGCATGAAGATAAGCTCTGGCTGCTGTCAAAACAGCTCCCTGTCCGCAGTAACCAAGCTCTCCGGATATTCTGTTAACGCCGCAGCCTCTGGGACAGATTCTACAATTATCCAGCAAAATTTTCTCCTTCCGCCTCGGCCAGCTTTCTGGCTTCTTTCTCAGCCTTATTCCGCTTCCTCAGCTCCGTGAAAAATTCCTTTAAAATATCACTGCAGTCCTTTTCAAGAACTCCCTTGGTAATATCCACCTGATGGTTAAACTCCGGATTCTCAAGAATATTAATAACCGTTCCTGCGCTTCCGGCCTTGGGACTTGAAGCTCCCATCACTACGCGGGGAATTCTTGACTGAACGATAGCACCGGCGCACATCTGGCAGGGCTCAAGTGTCACATACATGGTGCACTCCTCAAGCCTCCAGTCGCCCATCTTCTTACATGCCTTTTTCACTGCGGTAATCTCAGCATGGCAAAGCACGGATTTATCGGTATTTCTACGATTATACCCTCGTCCGATAATCTTTCCCTCATATACTATGACACAGCCTATCGGCACCTCGCCGAGTTCAATAGCCCTGCGGGCCTGCTTCAGTGCAGCTCTCATATATTTCTCATCAAGTTTTTCCTGTTCCGTTCTTACACTTAATTCCGGGCGTTTAGCCATTCTAATTACAACTCCTTTATGCCTCAATTTAGCAGCCTAACAAACTAAAAGCACATAGCTTTTCACCATGTGCTTTATTTTTGTGTCAATCAAAATCTTCCGGAATCCACATACTTCATATAGTTCAGCACCATCAGCGCAATCTTGAAGGTAAGCGCCTCATCAAAGGTTCTGATATCAAGTCCTGTAGCCTTCTCCAGCTTCTCAATTCTGTAAACAAGCGTATTTCTGTGCACAAACAGCTGTCTGGAGGTCTCAGACACATTCAGGTTATTCTCAAAGAACTTGTTGATTGTGTTAAGAGTTTCCTCATCAAGATTCTCGGGAATCTCGCGGTCTCCGAATATCTCATCTATGAAAACCTTGCACAGGTTTACGGGAAGCTGATAAATCAGTCTTCCGATGCCGAGCATGTTGTACGCAATTACTCGCTTTTCTGCGTAGAAAATCTTGCCGACATCGAGTGCCATCTTCGCTTCCTTATAGGATTTACTCAGATCCTTGATCTCGCCGACTATTGTGCCGTAGGATACACGAACATCAAGCATTGCCTCTGTGTTCATCATATCTACAATTGTTGTGGCAACACCGGCTATTTCCTCATAGGTTTCACCTGACTTAAGCGCCTTTATCAGAATAACACTGGTCTCGTCCACAGCTGTCACATAGTCTCCGCTTCCGCTGGTGTACATGCTTCCGAGCAGCTCAGCCGCGCCGCTGTCACGTCCTGCCTTTGTCTCAACAATGATTATTACTCTCGGCACACTGACATCGATTCTAAGTTTCTTTGCGCGGTTATAGATATCGATAAGAAGCAGATTATCAAGAAGCAGATTCTGGAAAAAGTTGTTCCTGTCATATTTTTCCTTATAAGCAACTATCAGATTCTGCAGCTGGCTTACACAGATTTTTCCGACCATATATGCATCTTCGCCCTGCCCCTTGGCAAGTAGGATATATGAAAGATCACCCTCATCCATAATCTTCAAAAGATGCATTCCGCCAATAACCTGAGAATCAACCTGTGATGCGGCAAAGTCCGAAATGAATGATCCCTCAAACTTCGGAGCTTCTGCAGTTGCAGCCACAACCTTTCCCTTCAAATCCATAACACTGAGCTGAACCCTCGTAATAGCAGAAAGTTCATCAATACTGTTTTGTATAATCTGCGCAGTAATCATTTATGCCTCCACCACTTTTCTTGTAGTACAGTTTTGCACATTTTGCCGTCCAAAAATCTAATCTACAATCATTTTACTTTTCAAAATAGCGGAGTTCAAGTGGTTTTATGGCTAGTTTCACTATACTTCTTTCACAAAACGGAACACATTCCAAGAGAGTGGCTTAAGCTCTGCTTTTACTGTCATCTCATTGCAGACAGTGTCTTTAGCCTCTGTGGGCGCGAGGTTTTTATCTGCCTCTTCATCCGGTGTTCTGTTTTCAGTGAACATCTCCGTATGACCTTCAAAGCGCATTCCTGTAAGTCCTGTTATATCCAATGTAAAGTCTGCACTATCTTCCCAATCACGGTTTATAACAAAAACTGTAAGTTCACCTGTCTCGGTATCATACGCTGCAGCACTGTCAATGAAGTCTACCTGATTCTGTTCATGGTATTTGTGCGTATCATCAAGCGCAAAGCTTTCCAGGTCATATTTCTCGCAATCGACAGCAGTTTGAAGCGATATTCCGTGACCATATTTCATGAGATCTGCATACGGATAATAAGCCGGGATCGTGAAGACATGATCATGATCACATCCTGCCGCAACACCAAGGCCTGAAGTCATACAACCTATCTTTACACGATCTGCATGGCGAAGCATCTCCATGATAACACCTGCATTTCCAAGCGCCATAAGCATTGGATCCATAGGCGGGAACGACCTCGAAGGCATATTGTCCGGATCGTGACGGACATACTTGCGCTCCGGATCAAAAGCGTAATGTGTACCGGGTTCTACGTAGCGCTCTCTTCCGAAATGAAGTTCCTTTTTAGGCAGAGGCATTACTCCGTACTCATCCAGGGACAGCTTCATAACCTTAGGGGAGTGCATGAGCGCCTGAACATAATCACACAGACCAATCTCTGTACGGATATAATCTTCGTAGTAACGAGAAGCGGCCATAAACTGCGCATAATTACCAATTTCCGCAGATTGATAATGATGCATGGAAATATAATCGACCGAGTTATAGCATTCCTTTAGGACTTGTAAATCCCAATCGGGAAAATGCGAAAGGTCCGGAGAGCTCGAGACACAGACTGCCGTTTCGATACTTCCATCAACCCATTTCATTGCCTTTGAGGTTTCATTTGCGAGAATTCCATACCCTCTGGGATCCTTCTCCCAGGAAGCAACCTGCCATGGTCCGTCCATTTCGTTTCCAAGGTACCATACTTTAACTCCGTATGGTTTCTCGTGACCATTCTTTTTGCGAAGCTCTGACCAATAAGTGCCGCCCTCATGGTTGGTATATTCAACGTTGTAGATAGCGTCATTTATGCCACCTGTGCCAAGGTTTATTGTATACATTGGCTCCAGGCCTACCTTTTCAGCCCACTGCAGATACTCGTCGTGTCCGACATCATTCGGATAATATTGATGCCACGCCAGGTCCAGATGCTCCTTCCGGTTTTCCTTAGGACCAATAGAATCTTTCCAGTCCCAGCCGGATACAAAATTCCCGCCCGGAAGGCGGACCGCCGGTACATCTGTCTTTTTCAATGCCTCGATCCAGTCTTTGCGAAATCCCTGCTCATCTGCAGTCGGATGCTTGGGGTTGTACATGTTTCCGTACACAATCGACCCGATGGGTTCCATGAATGCGCCGTAGATACGTTTCGAAATATTTCCTATCCTAAAATTAGGATTAACAGAAACTTTTGCCTTTTTAGCCATTTTCTTTTCCTTTCTATTCTCAATCATTAATTCCGTGATGACATTTCAATGATTTTTGTCATTTTCAGCCAACCACAAATCAAACTGTCTTTGCTTCTCTGCAATATATTCATCTAAACCGGCTTGTTTTAATTTTTCGTTAAATTCCGCCGTTCCTGAAACAGGATCCAGAAAGCCGTACAGAAGCTGATTTGAATACTCATCGTATATGTTTTGTAATGCCGCATATTCTGCGGTATATTGACTATTGTCAAAAGTAAATCCCAGGGCGATAGAGGTCTCTGCGTTCGCGTTAAATTCCATTATCTTTGAACCCAAATCCTGAGAATCACCGGCCCAGTAAGGGCATATATACTGATTGGGCATCTCCCAGTTCATAGTGTGATACCACTCTGCGTTTTGTATATTCACGCCCTCCGGAAAGTCAATGCTCCCATCCGGTTTTGTGACGTAATCTATACCCTCTTCCCCCCATACCAGCAGGGTAGATAGCTGTGGATCCGTGTATAGCTCGTTCATAAGCTGCACTGCAGCAATAGGATCCGGAGAAGCCTGATTAAGGCATGTAATTACGGATGTGATACCTGTAGACTTGATTATGTTCTGGCCTAAGCGAAACACAATCATTTCCCTTCCGCATTCGCCGGATATCTGGGACTTGTAACCCGGTTTTGACGGAGCGAGCATCGACATATAGTCTCCGGACTTAATCCTTGCGGAGCTGGAACTTTTATCGCTCAAAGCGTCCGGAGAGATAAAGCCCATCTGATTCCATCTGTGCATACGCTGGACCATATCCATCCACTCATCGCTCTCCATCAGGTTTGTGACTTTCCTGTCCTTTGTTGGATCCAAAAGAACACCGAACCAGTCATTTCCAATATTATCCACAATAGAACCCTGAGCAAAATGGTTGCCTGATACTGCAAAAACATACTTATCCGGAAATTCCTTGTGAAGCTTTTCATAAATTTTTTCTATCTCATCCCAGGTTGACTGAACTTCCTGGTTTTCGTCTTCCTCATATTCATAATCGATTGCATCAAGATATTCCTTGCCTATCACAATAGCAGCTGTAGTGATGGCATAATCTTTTACCGGAGGGATACCATACAGATGACCTGCATATTTACAGGCTTCCTGGTATTTTTCAGGGATAAGCTCCTCTATTCCCGGTCCATAAGTATAAAGTAAATCGTTCTCATTTAAGTCGTAGCAAAATCCATTATTTACACAGAGTGTATATCCAATGACATTTCCGCCGAACCAATCGATTTGTTCATCATTGTTTGTCAGCTTCAGATGAACATCCTGACCGTATGAAGAAAAATCCATCGCCAAAAGCTCTATCTCCAGACATAGCTTCTTACGCAGGATTTTATTCATTGCTTCCTGTATTCTCTCTATACCAATGGGGCTACCGGTCCAGGTATATATAGCATAAGTGACCTTTTGATACTCTCCTGTCTTCTCATACTCAGCTCTGCGATCTTCTATTGCCTTGCTGTATGCGGGAGACATGTTACTTTCAGTTGTTTCGGCAGATTCAGAAGCTGTAACTTCTTCTGCCCCGGTCTTGCTCCTGCCACATGCTATTTGAGTGACCGTAGTTAGTATAATCAGAAAAAAAGCTGCCCACCTCATTGTTCTTTTCATCCCAGAAACTTCTCCTTATCATGAAGCATTGTGCAGAATATATAATTATCTTGATATTTTTTTAGATAACCAGTATTATTTTAACAATAAAAGAAGGTGTGGATATGTACAATATGGAGGAGATTTGTCACTATTTTCATAATATTTTGCCGGGGTCAAAACGAAAGCATTCTCTGCTGCATCGGTTCGGTATATTGTTTTTAATGTCCATGCTCATCTTTACCACTCTTCTCGCGGCAGTTACGATGGTTATCTTTTTTAACCTGCGTGAATTCTCATATCGTTCTGTTCAAGATTCTCTTCGTTTTTACGACAACAGACTCGATGTTGAGCTCAGTCAGAATATCATGTTCCTCATCGACAACTGCTCATCTGATCCGGATATTATAAGGCTTCGTACTACCATGGATAGCAATGAGGAAGTTGGCTGCATGGCACGTATCCAGAACCGATTATCTACTCAGATTACACCACACTCCGTAATCAGGGGCTTTTACCTGTATTATCCCGATAAAGATGTATTTCTTCCGGTCTATAATACTGCCAATACAGGCACCAGTTCGGGCTATCCGTTCCCTTCTTTTATCAGATCACTTTTACAGGCGCACCTGAAAGACGACGGATCCGGCGCTTATCTTCCTCAAAACTGGTATTTTATTGAAGATCAGAACTGCCTTATCAGGACATTTAGAGTAGGCGGAATATACGGTGGCGCATGGATTGACCTAAACAACCTTCCAGGATTTGAAGAGTTTTTCGGAAATGATGCCATCCTACTGATTACAGACAGCTCCGGACAAGTGCTGTTTTCCGGTAATACCTTTGCAGCAAATGGCAATGCGAATGATTCCGGGAAAGAACCAAATCTCCCTGTTGAGAAATCTCTCTCCGGTCCTGTTACTGTAAGTATCCCGGGCATCGGAAAAAGGATCATTATCTCCTTTAGACAAAGCTTTTCAGATTACTGCTTTACCGTGCTGCTTCCTCAAAAGCAGTTTTTACAGGCTTTCCGATCTCTTTATTATCTTTTGGCACTTATTATCTTATGGGCTGTTTGCTTTTTTATATCCTATAGCCGCATGGGACGGATGATCATTGAGATCCCGACCAAATCTCTTATGGCAGTAACCAGGAACATCCGATCCGGAAATCTGGACACCAGAATCACTCCTTCAAATAACTATGAAGAGACAGTCCAGATTACAGATGCCTTTAATAAACTAATATCCGAGATAGGTAATCTAAGGATCAGTGTCTATGAAGAACAGCTCCAGGCTCGCGAGTTTGAATTGAAATCTCTGAAAAACCAGGTTGCTCCTCATTTCCTGATCAACTGTCTGAACACTGTGTTTATGTCAGCACAGGATCAGTCAAATCTGGAAGTGACAAATCAGATAATCTCTACACTATCCTCTCATCTGCGGTATACGCTTTCTGACAGGAATATTGTTCCGCTGTCTGAGGAACTTGAATATCTCGAAAATTACATACTGCTGACTCAGTACAGATTTCCCGAGACGTTGCAATATGAAAAGGAAATTGACCTTGATCTGCTGAATACAGAGGTGTTCCCGATGATTCTCCTCACTCTTACCGAGAATTCCATTAAGACGGGACTTATTATGGGCGAGCCTTTTCTTATCCGAGTCAAGGCGACAAAAAGGATTGAAAATAGCGAAACCTTTGTGTACCTTGAGCATACCGATTCCGGAAGCGGTCTGTCCGAAGAAAAGCTTGAAAAGTACAACCATATCCTGGAACATCCTGAAGTTACGGAGAAGGGAACCGGCATAGGACTCTATAATACCGCTATGCGCCTTAGACTCATTCTTGGATCCGAGGCAATGCTTAGCTTTGCAAACGCGGAAGGCATGGGTTTATGTGTTACAATACGCTTCCCTTACAAAAAATACTCGGAAAAGGAGAGTTTTCATGAATCTTCTGATAATAGATGACGAATACTATATTGTTCAAGGTCTTGTAGGTATGATAAATAAAGAAGAACTTGGATTTGACCATATCTTCACAGCCTATAGTGCGCAGCAAGGGATGACTATCCTAAAAAAAGAACAGGTTGATCTGATGCTGCTGGATATCGAGATGCCCAAGGAAACCGGGCTTGAACTACTTGAACAACTTAATGTTGAAGGACTTCAGCCAACAACAATTATATTATCCGGACATCAGCGTTTTGACTATGCCCAGGAAGCCATGCATTATCACTGCTTCAATTATCTGCTTAAACCCATTGGAAAACAGAACCTGAACCAGGAGCTATCCCGCGCCATGGCATTTTTGCGCCCGAAACAGGTAAACCCTGAAAGCGAAGCTGGTAACGGCATCAAAATCAACGACAGCAGTTTTGTCCACACAGTACGAAGATATATCCGCGACCATCTGTCGGACGCAGATTTAAACCGTGTCAAGATTGCTGATGCCATACACCTAAATCCCGATTATCTGTCATTTTGTTTTCATAAGGAATTTGAAACAACGCTTACAGCTTATATCAATTCAAAACGAATGGATCAAGCCAAATACCTACTAAAAAACACGACTATGAGCATTTCGGATATCGCAGAACAGGTTGGAATCCCCAATACTTCATATTTTTACAGGCAGTTCAAGAAAACAACGGGTCAAACTCCCCAACAATACCGCAAATAGCAGGTATTTTCCAGCTTACCCTTTTACTGCTCCGATTGTGATACCTTTTACGAAGTATCTCTGCAGGAAAGGATATATGATCATAATGGGAAGGATACCCATAACCGTCAATGCCATTCTTACAGAAGTTGAAGGCAGATCAGCCATGTTAACATTTCCACTACCGTTCTGAGCCTGCTGCCTGAGCTGATCCAGATTACGCTGAATCTTCATAAGCAGTACCTGAATACTGTAGAGTTTGTCATCATTGATATAATACAGACCATTCATCCAGTCATTCCAGTAAGCAAGTCCAACCAGGAGCCCGATTGTAGCGGTTATCGGCAGCGCCATAGGGAATACCACCTTGAAAAGGATTCCAAATTCACCTGCTCCGTCAACTCTTGCTGCATCAATAACTTCATCAGGAATATTGGTGGTGAAGTATGTACGCATCATAATGACGTTAAAAGGGCTCATAAGTAAGCCCGGAACAAGCAGCGCAATAACTGTATTTCGAATATGGAATGTCTGTGTCCACATCAAATATGCAGGAACCAGTCCTCCTGAGAAGAGCATTGTAAAGAATAGATAGAATGCAAAAATTTGTCTTCCGGGAAGCTCTTTTCTTGAAAGCGGATAAGCATATAGCAAAGTAACAAACAGGTTGGATAGAGTTCCTACAACTGTAACTGATATTGAAATCACATAACCACGTGCCACAGATCCGGATTGAACAAACAGATATTTATAAGCATATGTACTAAATTTTTCCGGAAAAAAACTATATCCGTTTGCTAACAAAGTTTGTTCATCTGTGAGTGATGACATGAGCATAAGAAAGAAAGGCGCAAGTGCACAGATAGCCAGAATGATCATCAGCGCATTTGCCAAGGTCTGAAATACTCTGTCTTTTTGTACCATGTTTCTAAAATCCTCCTATTAAAACAGCGA
Source organism: Butyrivibrio sp. ob235 (assembly GCF_900109475.1). Lineage (NCBI taxonomy): Bacteria > Bacillati > Bacillota > Clostridia > Lachnospirales > Lachnospiraceae > Butyrivibrio > Butyrivibrio sp. ob235. The sequence continues at coordinate 28,986 of NZ_FOBE01000013.1, read as the reverse complement.
ACTTTCGTTGTCTATTCTTCTGACTATAGCGTTAGCCGTTACTACCAGAACAAATCCAACAACGGACTGATAAAGGCCTGCTGCTGAGGACATTCCTACATTGTTATTCTGGATAAGTCCGCGGTATACGTAGGTATCAATTGTCTGCGTTACATTGATAAGCGGACCGGAGTTGAGCGGAACCTGATAGAAAAGACCGAAATCAGAACGGAAAATTCCGCCAAGAGCCATAAGTGTCAGTATGATAATTGTAGATTTCAAACCGGGCAATGTAACATGAACAATTTTCTGCCAACGATTAGCTCCATCCACAACAGCAGCTTCATAAAGTGTGCCGTCAATACCGCAGATGGTAGCATAATAGAGGATCATATTATATCCAAGGCCCTTCCAGATATTGATAAGAACCAGAATAACGGGCCAATATTTTGCAGTGTTATACCAGTCAATGGGCTCTTTTCCAAGCAGTTTGACTAGTGAGTTGTTGATGAAGCCATCACTGGTGCTCAGGAAAGCGTAAGCAAGATAACTGACTATGACCATTGAAATCAGGAAAGGAATCAGAATAATCGTCTGATATGCCTGCTTCGCTGTTTTGTTGCGGATCTCATTAAGAATGATCGCTGTTGCTACAGCCAGAATAGTTCCAAGTACAATAAATACGACATTATAAAGTACTGTGTTTCTGATCATTATCCATGCGTCTTTGGTTCTGGTGAGGAATTCGAAATTTTTAAATCCGCACCAGGGACTTCCATATACACCTTGCGCAGCATTATACTGCCTGAAGGCTATCTGTATTCCAAACATCGGAATATATGAATTTATAAAAAGATATACTACCCCGGGTATGAACATTAAATACATCGGCCAGAAGCGTTTTAATGTTTTCTTTGTCTTTTTCAACCTAACCCCATCCTCCTTCAAGTAATATTATCATGCAGGTGCCAAAATGATATTTGACACCTGCATTTTTTGTGTTAATTATTATTGGCAGAATTATTTGCTTGCAAGAAATGCATCAAGCTGTTTCTGCTTCTCGGCGATGATCTCATCGATGCCGGCTGCCTTAAGTTCGTCAATATACTTAGGAAGGTTTTCTTCAGGATCGATAGCGCCCCAAAGAAGCGCGGTCCTGTAAGAAGATACAACGTTGTTACAAGCTGTTACCTGGTTCATAACAGGTGAGCTGTCCCAAATGAATCCCATAGCAGGGCTAGGCTCGCCACTGTTGTTAAACTCGTTAAGCTTTGTCCAAAGATCGGGATCCTCAGCGCCTTCCCAAACTGGTGTAATCTGCTGATTAGGCCATGCCCAATCCATTGAAGAATAACCGGAAGCGTTCGGATCAACACCTTCAGGAGATGTGATCATCTTCTTGGTGTCATCAGTGTATACCCAGTGCTTACCTTCGATACCGTTGATGAACAGGTTAGAAATTTCAGGATCTGTATACATAAGGTTCCAAAGCTTCATAGCTTCTTCAGGATGCTTTGAGCTGTAAGGAATCATCCATGAGTTACCATTAGGAATTGCTGTATGCTTGATAGGTCCATGAATCTTCATGAAGTAAACTTCTTTGCCGTTGCCCTTGTAAACCTCAAGTTCCTTGCCGGGCTTCCAGTTCTCATACATTGCAAATCCATTGTTTGAAAGAAGAGCGTTCTCTGTAGTTGTTGTAGCATCAGGCATGATCAAACCTTCCTGATTCCACTGCCACATCATCTTACAGAAATCCTGGAAACTCTTTGTCTCTGCTTCGTCAACAACTGTTGTGCTGTCTTCGCGGCAATCCTCAAGGATACCAAGAGAATCTCCAAGCGGATCAGCGGGAATAGTTGTCTGCATACCACCCTGTGCCCATGTGGGAACAAGAGCATCCATCTCAGGATGAGCTTCGTGAACCTTTACAAGGATTTCGTGCATATCATCATAAGTGCCGTACTCAGGAACTGTGATACCAAGTTCGTCACAGATGTCCTTACGCATAGCAAATCCGGCTGCACGTGATGTATCTTTCTGGTTCGGAAGTGCATAGAGCACACCATCCTTTTTGCAGGCTTCAAGGTCATATTCGTTAATTACTCCCTTTGCTCCCTGTCCATATTTCTCTAAAAGATCATCAAGGGGATAAGCCCAATTATTATTAACTACAGTGTTAAACTGACCACTTATGTTGTTGTAGCACATAAGATCAATAGCTTCACCGGAGGTCAGAGCAAGGTTGATCTGTTCAGCATCCTGTCCACGAACGAGCTCAATCTCACAACCGATTTTCTCACGTGTGATCTTGTTAACAGCTTCAGCAACTTCGTTGCAGTCTTCAGTATCAGCATTACCATTTCCCCAAACTACGAGCTTGACATACTCGCCTGATCCGGAACCGTCCCCACTGGCCTGATCAGAATTTGTTCCGCCACCACCGGAAGTTCCTGCGCCACTTCCGCCACAAGCGGTAAGGCTAAGCACCAACGTTAGAGCAGATAGTAAAGCTACCAGTCTCTTTTTTTTCATTTTGTTACATCCTCCTACTTATTATTTTTTGCTACACTTTTGAATCGGCATAATGTACAAATAACATTCCCCTTTTGCCGTTTCTTTGTATTTATTTATACAATAAATGGTGAATATATAGTATGCACTTTTGTTCGTTTTTATTGTACATTTCTTATAGTAAATATTTATCTTCTAATTTTCGTTTATTCTATAAAGGTGTATACAAATAAAAAGAACTGAGCTATTACGCAAGCGTAATGCTCAGTTCTTTATTATTTGTGCATATACTGTTTATCACATAAATTAGTTTGTGATAACCTTCTCTGTCTCTTTGTCAAATACGTGAATCTTCTCAACGTCGAATGCGAACTTAACCTTGTCGCCGGGACGAGCTGTTGTACGAGAATCAACTCGTGCTGTTACAGGGAAGCCTGCAAGATCGAAGTACAGATAAACTTCTGCACCAAGAAGCTCGTATACGTTGATTGTAGACTCGAATACAGCCTTAGATGTGCTAACAACCATCTCGGAATCATCAACGTCCTCAGGACGGATACCGAATGTAACTGTCTTTCCAGCGTAGCCGCCATCGATAACCTTCTTAGCCTTAGCCGGAGGAAGCTCGATAGACTGACCAGCGATCTTAAGGCTAGCCTTGTCGCCTGAAACCTCAACCTCTGCATCAAGGAAGTTCATCTGAGGTGATCCCATGAATCCAGCAACGAAAAGGTTTGTAGGCTTGTCATAAAGGTTCTGAGGTGTATCAACCTGCTGAACAACACCGTCCTTCATAACTACGATTCTGGTACCAAGTGTCATAGCCTCGGTCTGATCGTGTGTAACGTAGATGATTGTGGTACCAAGTCTCTGGTGAAGCTTAGCGATCTCAGTTCTCATCTGAACACGGAGCTTAGCATCAAGGTTTGAAAGAGGCTCATCCATAAGGAATACCTTAGGATTACGAACGATAGCACGACCCATAGCAACACGCTGTCTCTGACCACCGGAAAGAGCCTTCGGCTTACGATCAAGAAGGTTTGTAAGATCAAGGATCTTAGCTGCATCCTTAACCATCTTGTCGATCTCAGCCTTCGGAACCTTACGAAGCTTAAGGCCGAATGCCATGTTATCATATACTGTCATATGAGGATAAAGAGCGTAGTTCTGGAATACCATTGCGATATCTCTGTCCTTAGGCTCTACATCGTTAACTACGCGATCACCGATCTTAAGTGTACCTGAAGAAATATCTTCAAGACCTGCGATCATACGAAGAGTTGTTGACTTACCACATCCTGAAGGTCCAACGAAGATGATGAATTCCTTGTCCTGGATATCAAGGTTGAAATTCTTAACAGCTTCGAACCCGTTAGGATAAACTTTGCATACATTTTCAAGTGTTAAACTTGCCATTTTCCTTTTCCTCCTCTGTGCAAATAAAAAGAGCGTCTCGCTCCTAACAAAAACAAGTATAGCCAAAGCGTTTTGCTTTGGCTATGCAACTATTATACAAAGATTTCCTTAATCGTTGTAAAAAATGCTTATTTATAATTTTTTTATAAATTGGTTATGACTATTTGCACAAATAAAGTAAAATCTTATGTGCAACTTGCCCCTCATCCGGTCCTTCGGACCACCTTCCCCCCAAGGGGAAGGCCATATACAAAAACGCCTTCCCCCTTTGGGGGAAGGTGTCGCGTAGCGACGGATGAGGGATCACTTCTTGTCCCTTGCCTCCTGCAATCTCTTGATTGCTGCCTGAAGCTCCTCGTCGTCCTCATCGTCAAGATGCATCTCATCATCCTTCGGAACCTCAACCTTGGGTTCAAATTTAAGGAACAATCCATTGTAAAGAACCGCCATAAGGAACCCCGGTCCTGTAAATCCGAACATCATCAAAATCGGTATGATTCTAAGTTCGAAGAAATACAAAAGTAACAGCGGAATAAGCGAAATAATTGCCATTGCAACTGTTCTGGGAAGTCCCAGGATCGCAAACATTACTGCATTTTTCAGTGTTCCCCTGACAGGGTTATCGAATCTTGCAAGCAGCGGGAATATGTACAGCGAAACCATATACAGAATAACGGTGATTCCAAACATTATATATGCATAAACCGGAGGAATGGCACCTGCATTATTATATATCCACCAAAAATCCATACCGATAATCGCTGAAATCGCAACGATAATTATCCAAATAATTGTTGCCTGTTTGAAATTCAGTTTGAAGGATTTCCAAAACCCTTTAAGTACATAAGTCTCTTCATTTCTTACTATTTTCAGAAGGACATAATGCATACCCGTAAGGGCTGCTCCACCCGTAAAGGGAACAAGTACAAACAACAAAACCGCAAAATTCAAAATCATGAGATCCGCTACTACATTCAGGACTCTCATAACAGGACTGTCTAAATCAAATATCTTTCCCATAAAATTACTCCTTTAAAATACAAAAAACGCCCAAGCACTACTATAACATGCTTGGGCGAAAATTGTATATTATTTTATTGTTTTCTTAATCCATTCAAGCTGATCTGAAAATACTTTTTCTCTTCCGATCTCCTGCTGAAGCTCATGTCTCATTCCGTCATAGAGCTTGATTTCAAGGTTCTGAAGGCCTATCTGATCCTTCCAGATTCCGTAGAGGTGTTCAACGCTCTTGCCATACTCTCCAACCGGATCTTCCTTACCTGCTGTGAGAAGAATCGGCAGCTTCTTCGGAATATCATCCATCTTGCCAAGATCCTGAACTCTTGAGAGAACCTCGAACAGTGTCTCAAAGCCGTTTACTGTGAATACGAAATTGTCCTTGGGATCATTTTCGTACTTCTTAACGCTCTCCTCATTATGTGAAAGCCAGTCAAACTTGGTCTTCGGGCTTGATATTCTGCTGTTGTAAGCCTTGAAAGCCATATTGTTAAGGAAGTTCGAGCGATGCTTCTCTCCAAAGAAAGCTCCGAGGATTGCACAAAGCGATTTACCTGATTTAATTGTTCCGGGTGACTGCCAGCCTGTGCCCTGAATAATCGCACCCTGGATACCCGTGCCGTATCTGGTAAGATACTCTCTTGCAACAAAGGAACCAAAGCTGTGTCCCAGAAGGATTACCGGTAGTCCCGGATACTCTTCCTGTGTCATCTTCTTAAGTCTGTGCGCATCACGAAGGATAACCGTCGCGGGATCGTTTTTACAAAAATATCCATAAGGCACTTTAGTTGAAACGGAATCGCCATGTCCAAGGTGATCGTTACCAATAACCATGACTCCGTTATTTGCCATATAATTAGCGAATTCGTCGTAACGGTCGATGTATTCCTGCATACCATGGATGATCTGTAAAATAGCTATGGGTTTCTCATCCGGAATCCATCTAATAGCATGAATAGTAGTCTCGCGGTCTCTAGATTTGTAAGTAAGTTCCTCTTTGCGTGCCATAAAAACCCCCTTATATGCATACAGAATATACCTTCTAGGGATATTTTACCACAATATCGTAAATCCGTATTCTTAAAAATTCGTTAAATTGATAATTTTTTATAAAAAAATGAAAGCCTGTCTCTATTTTGAAACAGGCCTTTCATAATTATCATATTAACTTCATTAAGTAAAGGATATCAGCATATCTCTGCACCTGAAGGCATTGCCTTCTCGGGAGTCATGAGTGCAAGGTTACCCTCCGCATCCTCTGCGCAAAGGAGCATTCCCTCGGACAGCACTCCCGCAAGCTTAGCAGGCTTAAGGTTTACAAGAACCATTACCTTCTTACCAACCATCTCCTCAGGAGAATAGTACTTGCTGATACCTGATACAATCTGCTTGGTCTGGCTTCCGATCTTAACCTGTGAGCAAAGGAGCTTCTTGGACTTCGGAACAGCCTCGCAGGCGATGATCTCACCAACCTGGAACTGAAGCTTCATGAAGTCATCAAAAGTGATCTCATCCTTTGCGGGAATATCGATTCCGCCGTCTGCTGCCGCTTCCTCAGAGCTCTCTTCAGCACCACCTATAACAATGGCGTTAGCTTCCTTGAGCATTCCTGCTTTAGTAAGGTTTTCCTTAGCCTTTTTCTGGCTTTCAATGAAGTCAGCTTTCTGCTTCTCAGTTATCTTTGCTGCTTCTGCAAGGACTTCATTAAGGTCCTTTCTGGCAAAGGTCTGCTCGGGAGCATCCGTTACCTTGGTGCCGCTCTCATACATTCCGAAGGTATCAAGTGTATCAAAATCACGGCTCTTAGTTTTAAGCATTCCGAAAATCTTCTCAGCTGTTCTTGGCATGAAGGGCTCAAGAAGGCTTGTTCCGATTGTAATACCTTCAACAAGGTTATAGAGAACGGTTGAAAGTCTGTCTGCCTGAGCCTCATCCTTTGCAAGTGCCCACGGCTCAGTCTCATCAATATATTTATTGCAGCGCTTGAAAACTGTGAAAATCTCTGTAAGAGCATCCGCTACGCGAAGCTCATCCATCTTTTTCTCAACCTTATCATAGGCACCTGTAACAACTGCCTTAAGGTCAGCATCAACGCCTCCCTCTACACCCTTATCTGCCACAACGCCATCAAAGTACTTGTTGGACATAGCAATTGTACGGTTTACAAGGTTACCGAGTGTATTTGCAAGGTCTGAGTTGTAACGCTCAACCATAAGTTCCCAAGTAATGACACCATCATTATCATAAGGCATCTCATGAAGAACAAAGTACTTAACAGGATCAACTCCGAAAAGGCTTACAAGGTCATCAGCATAGATAACGTTACCCTTAGACTTACTCATTTTCTCGCCTCCCTGAAGGAGCCAGGGATGTCCGAACACCTGCTTCGGAAGAGGCTCACCAAGAGCAAGAAGGAAGATAGGCCAATAAATAGTATGGAATCTGATGATATCCTTTCCTATAAGATGGAGGTCCGCAGGCCACCATTTTTTATACTGCTCACTGCTGCCGTCAACATCATAGCCGATACCGGTGATATAGTTTGTGAGCGCATCAAGCCATACATATACAACGTGCTTCTCATCAAAGCTTACAGGAATACCCCACTTGAAGGAGGTTCTTGAAACGCACAGATCCTGAAGTCCCGGGAGAAGGAAGTTGTTCATCATCTCATTCTTACGTGAAACCGGCTGAATAAACTCAGGATGGCTGTTGATATGGTCAATGAGCTGCTGCGCATACTTACTCATCTTGAAGAAGTATGCTTCCTCTTCAGCGGGATGAACATCTGATCCGCACTCAGGGCACTTGCCGTCCACAAGCTGAGATTCTGTGTAAAAAGCCTCACACTCTGTACAGTACATCCCCTTGTAGGATCCCTTATAAATATCTCCCTGGTCATAGAATTTCTTGAAAATCTTCTGAACCTGCTCCACGTGATCCTCATCGGTTGTTCTGATGAAACGGTCATAGGAAGTGTCCATCATATCCCAGAGGCTCTTGATTGTTCCAGCAACACCGTCAACAAATTCCTTGGGGCTGCTGCAGCCTGCCTCGATAGCTCTGGTCTCAATCTTCTGGCCGTGCTCATCCGAGCCTGTCTGGAAGTGAACGTCATAGCCATCCTTCCTCTTATATCTTGCAATAGCATCGGCAAGTACTATCTCGTAGCTGTTGCCGATGTGCGGTTTACCTGATGTGTAAGCAATCGCTGTTGTAATATAATATTTTCCTTTGTTCTGCATTTACCAAAATCTCCTTGTTTTATTGCCTCCCCCTCTGGGGGAAGGTGGCGCGAAGCGCCGGATGAGGGGTCACCAGCAAAGTATGTCGCATCCCGTCTCTGTCACCAAAATCTCGACTTCCCACTGTGCTGATGGTGAGCCATCCTCTGTATAAACAGTCCAGTCATTATCGGCATCCACAAAGATCTTATCGCCTCCCATATTTATCATAGGCTCAATCGTGAATACCATGCCCGGAACCATGATCATCTCTGTGCCGGGTTTACTTACAAAGCTAACGAACGGTTCCTCATGGAATTCGTTGCCGCAGCCGTGACCACCAATCTCGCGAACCACTGTATATCCGTTCTTCAAAGCGTGCTGATGAACTGCATTTCCCATATCTCCGAGCGGAGTCCATGGAATAACATTCTTAACACCGATCTCAACCGCTTCCTTGGTTACATCTACCAACTTCTTCCACTCCGGATCCACATCTCCGATGCAGAACATTCGTGAAGAATCTGAGAAGTAGCCATTCAGAATCGTTGAGCAGTCTACATTAATTATATCTCCATCCTGTAAAATATCGTCAGGAGAAGGAATTCCGTGGCACACCATATCGTTAATCGAAGTGCACACGCTCTTGGGAAATCCCTCGTAATTAAGAGGAGCTGCAATGCCGCCCATTTTCCTTGTAACATCAGCTACGATATCATCAATATCCTGAGTCGACATACCGGCCTTAATCTTATCAGCGACCTCATCAAGGCAGGCCATATTTATCTTCGCACTTGCCTTAATGCCCTCTATGTCAGCCTCTGTCTTCAAAAGTGAGCGTTTCGGAACAATCTTTCCCGCTCTCTCGAGAGCGATTATCTTGTCATCAAAGCTCTCATGGCAAGCCTTGTACTTCTTGCCGCTTCCGCACCAACACGGATCGTTTCTGTCCATTTTTTTATACATATCTTATTATCGACCTTTCTACTCCTACCGGTCATTAGTACTTTTTATGAAAAATCAAACCATTCTCATTTTGCCAAAAAGCCACTATCTAGTATGCCTTTTGAAACGATTATTGTCAACGTGACTGCTTATGCTTTCTCTCCTCTTATCTCTGACAGCGCTATCGCAATGAAAATGTACATAAAAGATGTCGCATACACATGCTGGAAAAAGAAGAAGCTGCAGGCAATATAGCCTGAGAGTGCAAGCAGCGCCATAAGTGATAATCTGTGTTCCTCAGCTCTTTTCCAAAGAAGTGCAAAGGATGAAACCAGTACTCCGATATATGAAAGACAGCCGAGGATGCCGTTTTCTATAAGCATGTTAAGGTACTCGTTGTGAGCAACCATCAGTGCAAAGCCCTCATACATCGCCTCTAACCGCGCCTGTAAATCAGGAAAGGACTGCATAAGAGGATTAAAAGATCCCTGTCCCATTCCGATCACTTTACGAATAGGCGACATCCTAATGAATCCGGCTATGGAGCACTTCCAGTTCAGGCCTCTGTGAGTTCCCCAGTCATCATCAAAGTTAAGCATTCGAATGTTTGCAAAAGCGCCTGCTTTTTCAGGTGTAGTTGTTACTACTACCATAAGGACTACAGTTACTGCCAAAGCAATAAGCATAAGGCAAACCAGTACTCGAAAGGCTATCTCAAGAAGTTTCTTATTCCACTCTTTATTCTTAGTTAACTGCATAATGCCTAAAATTATCAATGAACCTACAATAATAATCAGGCCTATATGCATTTTCAAAAGTGTGTTGACTGCATCCTGTTCATCAACAAATACAAATCTATCATGAAATAGAACAAATACAAAAACGTATACAAACTCTGTAGCTATACCAAATGCCAGGAGAAACTCGGAAAACCTCTTCATCAGGTCTCTTTTCTTCAAGCAAATTCCAAACATAATAAAAAGTTCGAAGAACATTGCCGGTAAAAAGGTATCACTTCCCGCCATCCATGCTCCGGCTATAACCACACAATTCAAGACCAGAATAATATATCTGAAAAGAGGCTTTTCTTCATAAACAAACAATCCAATACCTGCTCCAATCAGCATAACCGTATATATTGTTGCCCAGTTTGTCTGACCCAGTGTGGAAATGAACCCCGGATATTTATTCCCCATATCGATGGGGTAAATGTCAATCCTGTTCAATATAGTAAGTATCCCTGTTAATACAGCTCCTATTGCGGCTGCTATCCATATCAAATACTTATCGGAGTAATAATAGTAAACGAGAAGCATCGAGCCCAAAAACAGAATCTGCGACAGTAATCCCATGTGCCAACTTCCATTCCCTCTCCATGCTATTTTATGGTCAACCGCAAACACCCAGGTTAAGAGATTAAAAATCAGATGAGCGGTTACAAATATGATAGGAAGAATCGGCTTTTTTCTGACATTCTGCGTCTTTTCGCAGGCTGTTTCAACCAAGAAGCACACTAGTCCTGTAATTATCAAAAATGCTGTAGATACCAGTCTGTATAATATGTATTTTGAATTTGCAATATCCGAATAGCCATTCTGATAATATAGCGGCAAAACTACAAACATTACCACCAGATAGTACTTAGTCAGCAGTTCTCCGTATTCATGAATTACCTGCGCAGTTGTTTTGTCCTTCTGTCTCAATCCAAACCTCCCGTAAAACACAATTTCACATCGTTTATTATACCTATGCAAAAAAACACAGGCAAGGATTTCTCCCTGCCTGTGTAATAAGGACTATTGGTTAAATTACTTCTTTACTCTCTTAACCTGTGTTTTCTTGTTGCCTGTCTTCTTAGCTGCAGTATTAAGTGCCTTCTTAATCTTATTGAACTGCTTTGCTTTAGCAACAACCTGAATCTTTGTGAGCTTCTTCAGGCCCTTAACAAAGTTCTTGTCAATGCTCTTCTTTGTAAGCTTAGCGCCATTGACCTTAATAGTCTTAGCCTTTGTTGCGCCCTGGAACATATTAGCTGTAAGTTTCTCAAGTTCAAGTGCTGATACATCAATGCTTGTAGCCTTTGAGCCCTTGAATGTACCCTTCTTGATAGCGGTAATCTTATATTCCTTATCGCCAACCTTCAGTGTTCCGGTCTTAAACTTAACCTTCTTAGCAGTCTTATCAACAGCTGTAAGTGTTACTGTAGCGCCATCGCCATTAGACTCGAAATCGCAGCCCTTAAGGTCCGGGTTGTCCTTCTCGTTAAATGATACCTGACCACCAGTTACTTCATCCTGAACAGATGCCTGTCCGTCTGTAACAGCAGCATAAGCAACGATGTTGTCCTCACCTGCAACTGAAGGTGCAATGATGCCTGCAACAGCACCAAAAGCGATTACTGCGGCTAAGTTCATAGCCATAATGTGTTTGTTAAGTTTCATGATAGTATCCCCTTTCGTCTTTTTATAATCACTTTTCTTAGCCTCGGTTTTTTCCGAAGCTGTTTATAAGTATAACTCATATGGATATAATTGCAAGTTAATTGTTGCTTTTTTGTTTCAATTAGTGAATATTCATTTCATTTTTTATAATTCTTTATAATTTTTTTATAAATACAATTATTCAAAATCATCACTACAAATATCAAAAAGGCAGATATTATGCGCATTCGCAAAACATCCGCCTTTCTTTAAGTTGATTTGTATTATAGCATTTCGATAAATTAAATATTACATTTATTTTGAGCCCGATGCCTTGTAGGATTTATGGAGCTGCAAATTTTCGCAATCAGGCGGAGAATTCATAAGCGAATCGTTCCTTACCTTACAGGCTGCATTCCTGCAATCCCTGCATCTATAGCCTGAATGATTGGAATACATTTTCTTACATTCAAGAGAACAGAAAGCATGGTTACTCTCCCTTGCTATGAAAAATCTTCCACAATTCATGCATATATTTCTAACATTGTGCGCCATATCGTTACCCTTACTTTCACAACTGGGCATACTTCCACTATAATTATACGATATATGGCGCAGCAATTCTCGTTATTTAGGGATATTTTAGAAAAAATTAAGGAGTGATGCGGATTATCATCACTCCTTAAAAACTCATACTATTTCAAATTTTGCCATTAAACTTCTTACATTTTCCTGAATATCACCATTAAATACTGCAGACCCGGCCACAATTACATTTGCACCTGCTTCCAGCGGTACATTAATATTATTCATTGTGACTCCTCCATCTATTTCAACATCTACAGATAACCCTTTTTCTTTAATCAGATCCCTGGCTTCTCGTATTTTATCAGTACATTCATCCATGTATTTTTGTCCGCCAAATCCGGGCTCAACCGTCATGACAAGCAGCATATCAATATGTTCGATGTATGATTTTACTGCTTCTACCGGTGTCTTGGGCTTTATTGCAAGGCCTGCTTTTTTTCCGAGACTATGAATCTTATCTATTACTTCTCTGGGATCAGATGCTGCCTCAACATGGAAAGTTATAATATCTGCCCCTGCTTCGGCAAATTGTTCTATATAACGAATAGGCTCTTCTATCATAAGATGAACGTCATAGACCTGATTTGAAGCCTTCCTGATAGATTTAAGAACAGGTAATCCAAAGGATATTGACGGCACAAACAATCCGTCCATTACATCGAAGTGAAGGTACTGTGCGCCTGCTGCCTCAGTTTCCTTTATCTGCTCTCCAAGTATTGTAAAATCCGCCGACAAAATAGATGGTGCAAGAATATTCATGATAGGTGTATTTCCTTCCAAACAAAATAATAACAGCCCACATATATCATATATGCAGGCTGTTAGTCAAATCTCAAATCAGTATTACTTCAAGAATTCTTTTACTGAGTTATATACGCCCTCACCATCAAGGCCGTACTTCTTAACAAGATCTCCTGCAGAACCTGACTCGCCGTACTTATCCTGCATACCGATCTTCTTAACTACTGTAGGACACTCTTCTGAAAGAACATCACATACTGCAGATCCAAGACCGCCGATTACAGAGTGCTCCTCAACAGTTACGACCTTGCCTGTCTTCTTTGCAGTAGCAACAACAAGCTCTCTGTCGATAGGCTTGATTGTGCAGATGTTAATAACCTCTGCGCTGATGCCGTCTGCTGCGAGCTTCTCAGCTGCTTCAAGAGCTGAACCTACGCCAATACCTGTAGCGATAATGCTGACATCTGTTCCCTCGCGAAGAACAGTTCCCTTACCAAGCTCAAACTTGTAATCAGGTCTGTCATTAACGATGGGGCAAGCTGCACGTCCGAAACGGATGTAAACAGGGCCCTCGTGCTCAGCTGCTGCACGTACACAAGCTCTTGCCTCGATATCATCTGCAGGGCACATAACTACCATGCCGGGGATTGTGCGCATAAGAGCAAGGTCCTCGTTACACTGGTGGCTAGCACCGTCTTCACCTACTGTAATTCCGGCATGTGTTCCGCCGATCTTAACGTTGAGATGAGGATATCCTACTGAATTACGAACCTGCTCATAAGCACGTCCTGTTGCAAACATAGCAAATGTGCTGACAAAAGGAATCTTACCTGTTGTAGCAAGTCCTGCTGCAATGCCCATCATGTTGCACTCTGCGATACCGCAGTCGATGTGACGATCCGGGAATTCCTTCTTGAACCAACCTGTTCTTGTTGCTGCTGCAAGGTCTGCGTCAAGTACTACTACTTTGTCGTTAACCTTTGCAAGCTCTATAAGTTCTTTACCATAGCTGTCTCTGGTAGCTATCTTCTTAACTTCGCTCATTTTAACCTCCAAATCTATTATGCTTCTAATGCTTCGCCGATCTTATTAAGATCTTCCATAGCCTTAGCATACTCTTCATCATTAGGTGCTACACCGTGCCATGAAACCTGGTTCTCCATGAAGGATACGCCCTTACCCTTTATAGAGTGTGCAATAATTGCTGTGGGCTGTCCCTTGGTCTCTCTAGCCTCCTTGAAGGCTGCTCTTATGGCATCAAAATCGTGTGCATCAATATTGATTACATGGAAGTTAAATGCTTCGAACTTCTTATCAATAGGATAAGGTGAGCAAACTTCATCTACAGGTCCGTCAATCTGAAGACCATTGTTATCTACAATAACAACAAGGTTGTCAAGCTTACGGAAGCCGGCAAACATAGCTGCCTCCCAAATCTGACCCTCTTCAATCTCACCGTCGCCGCAAAGTGCGTATGTTCTGTAGTCTTTATTATCAAGCTTTGCAGAAAGTGCCATACCACAAGCAACTGAAACACCCTGTCCAAGTGAACCTGATGACATATCAAGTCCGGGAAGGTACTGCATGCTGGGATGTCCCTGAAGTCTTGAACCAAGCTTACGAAGAGTCTTAAGCTCCTCAACGGGGAAATATCCACGCTGAGCCATTACTGAATAAAGGCCGGGTGCTGTGTGTCCCTTGGAAAGCACGAAACGATCACGATTCTCTGCCTTAGGATCCTTGGGATCAATATTCATCTCCTCAAAATACAGATATGTGTAGATATCTGCTGCTGACAGTGATCCGCCCGGGTGTCCTGCACCTGCTGCGTGAACCGCTGTGACTATGCCCTTACGGACTTCATTTGCAATTTTCTGCAATTCTTTGTTCGTCATAATTCCTCCACTTCCTTTACTTCTGTCTCTCTTTGCGCGCAGACAGCTTTATCTACGCGTGCAGTATAAATTTAGCACAATTCGCAATATGTGACTATTCTATTTTTGCGGTTTTTTTTCACTTTCTTGCCTTCCCCTTGGGGGCGCAAATCGTCCGGGGGACGATTGTTCTGCGCCGACCGAAGCGGAGCGAAGACAAGGTGCCCGAAGGGCGGATGAGGGGTCATCCCTGGCCATAATATGCATTCGCGCCATGTTTTCTGTAGTAGTGCTTATCCTGAAGCTCCTGCGGCGCGGGCTGTACTCTGGGATTAATAACCTCGCATCTGTATGCCATCTTGGCAACTTCTTCTGTTACAACTGCGTTATGAACAGCTTCATGAGCATCCTTACCCCAGGAAAATACGCCGTGGTTCTTGCAAAGTACTGCGGGAACCGCCACCGGATCCTTGCCCATCGCCTCGAACTCGTTTACGATAAGGTGACCGGTGTTCTCCTCGTAGGCATCCTCAATCTCATCCTTTGTAAGGCATCTTACGCAGGGTATCTCACCATAGAAATAATCCGCATGTGTTGTACCATAGCAGGGAATTGATCTTCCTGCCTGTGCCCAGCTTGTAGCATAAGAGGAATGTGTATGAACCACACCACCAACCTCTTTAAATGCCTTATATATCTCCACATGTGTAGGTGTGTCTGAGGAGGGGTTGAGCTTTCCCTCAACCTTATTGCCGTTTAAGTCCATAACAACCATATCATCGGGAGTCATGGTCTCATAGTCAACTCCGCTGGGCTTTATTACGAATAGTCCAGACTCTCTGTCAATCTCACTGACATTTCCCCAGGTAAAAGTAACAAGGCCGTACTTTGGAAGCAGAATGTTTGCTTCGTAGACCTTCTTTTTAAGTTCTTCTAACATCATTTATCTCCTTACAGTAACTTATTAACTGCCGCTCTCTCGATCTCAAGTCCGGCCTTATAGTCTTCCATAAATTTATCGAAGCCCTTTACATCCTCAGCTACAGGCTCGCAGGTATCAACTTTTCCGCTCTTAAATACCTTGTTATTGAGGTACTGCTCAAGTGTCTCGCCATCTTCCTTATTAAGCATGAAGCCCGCAAGAATTGCCTGACCCCAAGGGCCGCCCTCTCCTGCTGTCTCCATAAGCTTGATCGGTGTGTCGAGCGCTGCTGCCATAACTCTGTCACCAACGCCTCTGATCTTGAAAAATCCACCCTGACCAAAGAAGAAATCAGCCTTGACGTTCTCTTCCTTCATAAGGATGTCGTTACCTACCTTAAGTGCACCGAGTGCAGTATAAAGGTGTGTTCTCATGAAGTTTGCAAGATTCATCTTTGCATCAGGTCTTCTTACGAACAGCGGTCTTCCTTCGTTGAAGCCTGTGATGCTCTCACCCGAGAAGTAGTTATATGCAAGAAGTCCGCCGCAATCAGCATCTCCCTCCATAGCCTTTCTGTAAAGTGTGCCGTAAAGCTTGTCGTCATCAACGTCCGCTCCTATAGCTCCTGCAAACTCTCTGAAAAGACCTACATATGCGTTTAGGTCTGAAGTACAGTTGTTGCAGTGAACCATTGCAACCTGTTCGCCACTGGGAGTGGTTACAAGATCAAGCTCCGGATATGCTTTTGAAAGGTCATGCTCAAGAACTACCATTGAGAATACAGAGGTTCCAGCTGAGATATTACCGGTTCTTACACCAACAGAGTTTGTTGCAACCATACCTGTTCCTGCATCTCCCTCAGGAGGACATACCGGAATGCCTGCCTCAAGAGTACCTGTAGGATCAAGCTTCTTAGCACCTTCTGCGGTGAGCTTTCCTGCATCTGCTCCTGCGGGAAGTGATTTCGGAATAATATCACGAAGCTTGAAGCCAAAGCCCTTATCAGCGGCAAGTTTATCAAACTGGCCTACCATTTTTTCGTTGTAATCGCATGTTGCTGAATCAATAGGGAACATTCCTGATGCATCACCCACTCCGAGAACCTTCTCTCCTGTGAGCTGCCAATGAATATATCCTGCAAGTGTCGTGAAGAATGTCACGTTCTTTACATGATCCTCTCCATTAAGCATTGCCTGATAGAGGTGAGCAATACTCCATCTCTGAGGAATATGATATCCGAAAAGCTCTGTAAGTTCCTCGGAAGCCTGCTCGGTTATTGTGTTTCTCCAGGTTCTGAAAGGAACCAGAAGATTATCGTCTTTATCAAATGCCATGTATCCGTGCATCATTGCCGAAAAGCCCATGGCACCTACCTTTGTAAGCTTTTCGCCATACTGTTTCTCAACATCTTCGGTAAGCTTTTTATAGCAGTCCTGAAGTCCACCCCAGATATCATCAAGTGTATAAGTCCATATTCCGTTGTCCAGTCTGTTCTCCCATCCGTGAGAACCCTGCGCAATCGGGTTGTTATCCATATCGGTAAGAACCGCTTTGATTCTTGTGGAACCAAATTCTATTCCGAGTAATGTTTTTCCCTCAACAATAGCACTTTTTGCATCTCCCATAATTCTATTCTCCTTTTCCTTTTTTCAATCAGAAGATTCCTCTCCAAGATTCTATCATAGCCGCGATATTATACACGGTCAATGCTATTTGTGTAGGCATTTTGTACAACTTTCTGACGATTTATATGTACAACTTGTTTATTTCAATCCAAATTTCTTTAGCAAATAATAAAATAATCTGAGACTCAGTCCCCATGCCGTATGGCGTTTTTTACATCCTTATTTAATAAATTCTTTATATTATCTAAATGTTATATTTATATCTATACGCTATGATGTTTGGCAGTGACGTAGTTACATCCGAAACTTAATCGTATTAAGGAGGAAATTCAAATGAAGAAAATTGTTTCTTTCGCTTTAGCAGCAGTTATGGTTTGCGCTATGTCTATTTCCGTATGCGCAGCTCCCATGGCTCCCGGCAGATTACTTCCCGGTGAGTATACTAACAACGCAGTTCTTAGCGGACTCTGGCTTGAGACCAATGATTTCGTTCCCGTATCTTCAGGTGTAGGCGACTGCACTATCGAAGGTCAGGAGAAATCCGGCATGACAGCAGATTTATTCCATGTATTTCCTAATTATACAGGAACAGCTCAGTCTGTAGCTGCAGCACATGGTTCAACAATTGTTTGCGCTTTCGGCGTTAAGCTTCCGCCCCTTCTTTCCGGTGGCAGAGTAGTATTACATGTTAAAGATGGTTTTGATATGCCTTCAGATATCGTTGCTGTATCAATGCATGGTGAGAAGTTCAATACTATCGCTGTTGAGAAAGTTAACGACAGACAGATCGCACTCAACCTTAAAGCTTCCGATAACCAGATCTATATCTTCCAGGGTGGCAACCTCGCAGCCGGAACAGAAGAGACATACAAGGATTGCCTTGGATGGAAATAAGCTATATTAGGTAACTTAAGACTAATGAGAGCCTAATTATCGGATGTGTAACTATGAAAGAATCGTAAGAAAGGCTGTCGTACCGCTTTTGGTACGACAGCCTTTTTGGTATCATTCCTCCATGGAATCTATATATCCCCTATCCCACAGCATAATCTTCAATTTCTTTGCAAGTTCCACAGCAGGTGCCGTGAAATATTGATTCGTCATTACAACTCCCACCATACAGTCGTAATAATCACGGCCTGCGTAAACTTCCTGAACCGCCTTTACTCCGATGGGTTTATCATAGCACTTGCACTGCACGGCATAGCTGATGCCGTCTTTTTCCG
Organism: Butyrivibrio sp. ob235; assembly: GCF_900109475.1. Taxonomy (NCBI): domain Bacteria; kingdom Bacillati; phylum Bacillota; class Clostridia; order Lachnospirales; family Lachnospiraceae; genus Butyrivibrio; species Butyrivibrio sp. ob235. Next base: position 10,495 of record NZ_FOBE01000013.1, on the reverse strand, counting down.
CAAGTATATCTGCTCCGAAATCTCCGCTACCCTTCGTAACTTCAACATCAATAAATCCGTGTGCTTTTAACAGGTCCGCACAGTAATACTCAAAGTCATGTCCCTCAAGTTCATCCATCGGAAGAGGGCGATGCCTGCGTATTCGGATTATCAGCAGAAGGACGAGCAGGATTAGTAAGATTACGGCTATTAAAATCGATATAAGTATTATGTTATTATTTATGCTCAAAATGCCTCTCATCCGCCCTTCGGGCACCTTCCCCCAGTGGGGGAAGACATTTTATTCTTCCATCCATTAGAATAATCTATTTAATCCTCCAGGAGCGCCTTGTAGATCTCGCGCTTCCCGACTCCTCTGTCGGCAGCAACCTGCTTCATTGCATCCTTGTGGCTCATGCCTCCATTTTCATAGTAAGCCATGTGATCCTGAAGGCTCATCTTCGACCATTCCTGCCTCTGCTGCCTGTCCAGCTCATCCAGACTTATCCCTTCTATTACAAGAACATATTCCCCGCGGGGCTCATTTTCCTCATAATAAGTAACCGCACCTTCTATCGTGGTTGGCATTATTTCCTCGAAACGTTTCGTTAGCTCCCTGCATACTGTGAGCTTCCTATTACCAAGTGCATCTCTTAAATCATTAAGTGTTCCCCTTAAATGATGGGGTGCTTCATACATAATGATTGTTCTGTGCTCATCCCGAAGCTGCTCGAGAATTCGTCTTCGCTCCTTTTTGTCATCAAGTCCCGGCAAAAATCCTTCGAATACAAATCTTCTGGTGTTAAGGCCAGACAAGGTAAGCGCTGTAATGCAAGCCGCCGGTCCGGGAAGCGAGGTCACTGTAATTCCTGCCTCGTGGCACATGCGCACAAGAACTTCTCCAGGATCCGAAATTGCAGGCGTTCCCGCATCCGTTATGAGAGCAATATCCTTGCCCTCCTGCATCAGACGTATCAGATATTCTGCCTTTTCGACCTTATTATATTCGTGATAGCTCGTCATTTCCGTATGAATATCGAAATGATTGAGCAGTTTTATGCTGTTTCTGGTATCCTCTGCCGCAATAATGTCGACACTGCGAAGTGTCTCAAGTACCCTCTCCGTAATGTCTCCAAGATTCCCTATGGGTGTTGCACAGAGGTATAACATGCCGGTTTTAGAATCCATAATTTTCAACCATCTCTCTACCGTACTTCCCCGGTTCATCGTATATGATAAGCGGCGGATCCACCGAAAGCCTTGGCTTTCCGTCCCTTGCACCTTCTATAAGTACCATACTCGGTTCCTTATCGATATAAGGGTGGACCATCCGTATACGCTTTGGCTCAATCCTGTTTTCCTGCATACAGGCAAGTATCTCCGCAAGCCTGAACGGTCTGTGAACCATAAAAAACTTTCCGCCGGGATGAAGCATTATCTTGGCCGCCCTCATGACGTCCTTCAGGTCACAAAGTACTTCATGCCGGGCTATAGCTTTGGGACTATCAGGATTTGTCAGCCCATGTCCCTTTATCATATAGGGCGGATTTGTTGTTACAACGTCAAAAGAGGCAGGTTCAAATATTTTCTCCGCCTCTTTTATATCTCCGCAAACTATTCGGACACGGTCCTGCAGCTTGTTATAGCAAACGCTCCTTCTTGCCATGTCCGCACTATCCTCTTGTATTTCGAGACCTATCAGCTCCTCTGCATCAGTTTTCGCTGACATCAAAAGTGGAATAATGCCGGTTCCCGTACCAAGGTCAAGAACCCGGTCACCTTTTGTGGCCGTAGCAAATCCCGATAGCAGTACCGCATCCATCCCGAAGCAGAACCTCTCCGGATCCTGGATGATCATTAGCTCATTTCGCTGAAGATCATCAAGTCTCTCTCCGGGTTTTAGGAAAAACTCGTTAGTTTTGCTGTTTTCCATCCGCTCCCTCGCTGCGATTCTGGTTTCTGTTATCTTTTCCGGAATCTCTGTTGCCCTGATTCTTATTGTTTCGGTCTCTATTATTCTGGTTTCTGTTGTCCTGATTCTTACTGCGGTTGTTCTGACCTTTTTTATTGAAATTCTTTTTTCTGTTCTTCTTATCGAAATTTCTCTGGTCTTTATTCGTATTCTGATCTTTATTAGAATTCTGATCTTTGCCAGGATTCTGCTCTTTACTCTGATTTCTGTCAGGTGTGCTTTCCTTATCCTTCACACTATCAGCAGAACCTGCTGCCGAAGCTTCAGAATTATCAGCATTTGCGCGATTTACTTCCTTGTCTGCATCAGCTTCCTTTTTCTGATTTTTCTCCTGAGGAGCATTCTGCTTTCTGTCCTGATAATTATTCTGCTTCTTTGCCTGGGAAGGAGCCTGATTCTTATCCTGCTGCTCCAAAGCCTTTGCAGCCTCTTCGTCTGCATCCTTCTCCTTTGGCTGATTCTGCTTATGCTTCTGCTTCTTTCTCACAAGAGTAAGGTCGTCTACATTGCACTCGTGAACTTCCTTCTCATCATCCACGTCAACAAGAATCTTCACTGTCTGTCTGAGGATATTTACACTTGCAACTTCACCCTCAAGTTCATCGCTTGTCTTAACGATATCACCAACTCCGGGCATCTTGCGGTTGAGTTCCTCGTATACATCCTCTTCGTTTTTCAGGCAGCACATAAGTCTTCCGCAAACACCGGAAATCTTTGTCGGATTAAGTGAAAGATTCTGCTCCTTAGCCATTTTTATGGAAACAGGGATAAAATCCGCAAGATAGGAATGGCAGCAAAGCGGTCTGCCGCAGATTCCGTATCCTCCGATTATCTTAGTCTCATCTCTTACACCGATCTGCCTGAGCTCTATTCTGGTCTTAAACTCTGATGCGAGATCCTTTACCAGATCTCTGAAATCGATTCTGCCATCCGCAGTAAAATAAAACAGCACCTTGTTATTATCAAAGGTGTACTCAGCATCTATAAGCTTCATCTCAAGACCATGCTTAATTATCTTTTCCTTGCAGATCCTGAAAGCTTCCTTCTCCCTTGTTCTGTTGCTCTTTTCCTGTTCGTCGTCCTTCTCATTCGCCATGCGAAGTACGGCCTTGAGGGGCTTTGTAACCTCGCTGTCATCAACATCCTTGGGATCGGAAAGTACTGTTCCGTACTCAACTCCCCTCGCTGTCTCAACAATTACATGGTCGCCCTTTTTTATTTCAAAATTACCCGGATCAAAATAATAGATCTTGCCGGCCGTTCTGAATCTTACGCCGATAACCCTGGTCATATATTATAAATTCTCCTTTATATCAAGCATCAGCATCTCAAGGGTCATAAGACTGTTTACATTGGAATGAATCCTGTTTCTGGCCCTGTCAATTGCCTTTAATATATTATCAATTTCCTTATAGGAACATTTTTCCGTAACACTACTAATATACGACAGTTTATCCGCGAAAATCAAGTGATCCGCGCTCCCCTCTGCCTTATACACCAGGATATCTCTGACGTAGAACATAAGCACATCAAGAAAATCGTTTGTTAAAAGTGCATCCGGTTTTTTCTCGCTGCTGCCCTCCGGTGTCAGCAGCAGTTGAAGCCTTGCAATTACATCGCTTATCTGCGCTTTAGGAAGCCTTGCCGTCAGATCTATCGCATCATTTTTCAGCTTTTCAAAACTCTCATCTTCCGCAAGCTGGATTGCCTTTCCCACATTTCCCTGCGCAAAGGACACGGCAAGGTGAGCCTTGTAATCCACAACCTTCCTCTTTTCCATGAGGTATTTTTGTATCAGATCATCTCTCACCGGCTTTATCGGAAATACTATACATCTGCTCAAAATAGTCGGAAGAAACGCATCGATATTGGATGTCAAAATGATGATAGTCGCATAAGCAGGCGGCTCCTCCAGCGTCTTTAGAAGGGCATTCTGGGCCTGCTGCGTCATGAGCTCCCCATCGGGAATAAGATATATTTTGTGATCTGAGTAGGGTTTTATATATACGTCATCGCAAACCTGATCTCTGATCTCATCAACGCCTATTGAAGTTGGCTTTTCATGAGCCACAATTCTGATATCAGGATGTGATCCGCTCTCCGCCTGCTTGCAGTAGTGACACTCCCCGCAATTTTCAATATATCCACCTATTTCTTGCTTGTTTTCACACAGAATCGTTTTTGCAAAGGTCCTTGCTATCATTTTCTTTCCGCTTCCAACATCGCCGGAAATTATGTAGGCGTGGGATATTTTGCCGGTCCTGATAGCATTTTGCATATGCTCTTTTATCTGATCCTGCTCTATTATGTCTGAAAAACGCGCCATCTGCGCTCGTTCCTCCTAAGTATATGTTTATGTAAAAATGTCCAGTAGAAGTCCCTGAATCTGGCCTATCTTGGCAAGTATGCTTATATTGTCCTTCTCATCCTTAACGAGCTCCTGAGCCAGTTCATCGAGATTTTCATCCACAAGTCTGATTATTCCGTATACTCTGTGGCGTCCTCGTCTGTCCAGGAAGTTTTCACGTGAAAAGGCGTGGGACCTTGTGACTACTTCATTCAAAAAATCCTTGATAAGGAAGCGGTATCTTTGCATGTCCCTGATATCGTTTTTCTTGGCAATCTGTTTTCCCTGCTGCACGATATCCTGCATCATCAGATTAAGGCGCTCTGCGAGTGCCGAGTCCTCGATCTTACTTGTAAGTGTGAACTTAAAATCCCCGCTCACCTCCTGCTGAGGCTGTGTCTGTTGGACCTGTGAAGTTGGTTGAACATTGTCAATCCTTATATCCATAATATGTCCTCATCACTTTTCAGATAAGATAAAGCTCTCAATCTCATCAAGGCAGGCTTCCAGTTCTCCGTCATTGTCGAAGGTTCTGTCTATCCCCGCACCCTTAAGCCTCTCATCCGAATAATCCGCTTTATCCGCAAGGAATCTTCTGCACATCTCATCGTATTTGGGCTCTTCCTGCTTTAGCTCTCTCTTCATGGCTCTCTGCATTATCATGCCGTCACTAACATTTATCATCAGCGGCACGACATTCTGCTCACCAAAGTACTCCCTGATTGAGACATACATATCTACTGTCCCAATCATGAGGTAATTTCCCTCACTTAGATCTATCTGTCCGTCATCCACCGTGAAATAGTGCCAGGGTCCGTACATTGTGTTGTAAGTACGTTCCTCTATTATTTTACGGTCTTCTTTGTATTTTTCATAACGCTCTATGCTGCAAAAATAATACTGAACTCCGTCCATTTCCTTTTCGCGCATTGGCCTTGTAGTGTAAATAATAACCTTTTTAAGATCGAGCTTTCCTCGCTCCAAAAGCTTTTTATATATTGTATCTTTTCCACACGAGCTCCTGCCCATGATCAAATAAATCTTGCCCATTTTATATCTTTTCCCAATTTTATTTTTTCAGAAAAAATGTTACATCGGCGCCACAACCTTTACGGTCCTTTCTCCCTTTGCTGAGATCTTCACACCCTGAACATTTCTTCCATCATTAATATATTCTCCGATTTTCCGAACGAGCTCTTTATCAATGGCTTCTCCCGGTATCACCAGGGGTATTCCAGGAGGATATAGATTGATGAAGTCTCCCGCAATCCTTCCGGCCGCCCTTGTTAAATCAATTTCCTCCATAGCTGCATCCCAAGCCTTATAGAAAGGGATTACTGTTTTCGGAAGTTCTGTCGACCCGCTACTCTGTTCAATATTTTCCTTTTTGTCTTTTTTGTTCCGAGCACTCCCTAAACAATTACTTTTTTCATTCTCTATCCTGGTGTCCAGTTCTTTTACCGCTTCTATAAGCCTTGAAATTCCATCTTCGGTATCATATCCCGTTATTATAGCCAGTGCATAAGTATCACCGGCCATCTCCGGCTGCAATTTATATTCTAATCGAAGTATATCATATATCCGTTGTCCCGTAATAGCGCCGTCAGCAGAGCATATGAGTACCTTCCCTGGATCCTGTCGTTTTGAAAAATGAGGAATCCTTATCCATGTGAGATCTGCTGTTTCCGCCTCAATCCATTTTCTGAAATATATCAGCCTTTCAAATACTTCCTTACCATTGTCATTAATGTCCTTTATACAGGAATCTATCGATGCCATCAGCACATATGAAGGACTGCTCGTCTGATATATTCTTAAAAACCTTCTAAGTTTTTCACGGTCTACTCTGTCACCCTTCACATGAATAAGTGCTGTCTGAGTCATTGCCGCCAATGTCTTGTGAAGGCTATGTATCACTATATCCGCGCCTTCGGTCACGGAGCTTTCTGGCAGCTTTTTATAAAGTCCGAAATGCGCCCCATGAGCTTCATCAACCACCAGGATTGCCCCATTTTTATGTGTAATCTGTGCTATTTTCTTTACATCAGACACCATGCCTTCATAGGTTGGCGAAGTTATAAAAACAGCCTTTATTCCAGGGTTTTTATCAAAAGCATCTTCGATATCCTTTGGGTTAACCAGACCTTCCGGATCCGGTAGGATATATGTGACATCCAGTTCACGAAGGTAGACTGCATGATAAAAGGATTTATGGGCATTCCTTCCTGCTATGATTTTCTCACCCCTGCCTGCAACCGCAGAAATCGCCGCCAATACTCCGCTTGAACTTCCGTTTACAAGAAAATGCGTTTCATCTGCTCCGTATAGAGCGTTAGCACGCTCCTCCGCCCTTAGAATAATTCCGTCTGCATCATGGAGATTGTCGTAGTCATCAATCTCGGTAATATCAATATCCATATATCTTGCCATCTCGCCTGCGCCCGGGTTTCTTTTATGTCCCGGCATGTGAAATGGGTACAAATCACTGTTTTTTAAATTTTCAAGGCAGTCTCTTAGACTCTCTTCTTTTTTCATATACACTTCCATCTTCTGTTTAGAAATTCAATGTCTTTGAGAGGTATTTCTCTTACAAATATGATACTTTATCTGTTTTATGTATTCAAACCCGCCTTTTTCTTAGATAATTTCTGAACGTTTTGTTAAATTTATAGCAATTTTATATTATTTTTACCTAAATGTATTGTATAATAAGTTTTGGAGCGTTTATCTGTTCTTTACAAACAGATATCACAATAGAAAAAGAAAAGGAGTTAAAGAAATGGCAGAAATCAATTTAACACAGTATGGCATTACAGGCACAACTGAGATCGTGCACAACCCTTCTTACGAAACACTTTACGAAGAAGAGAAGAAGGCCGGTCTTGAGGGATTCGAAGTAGGTCAGGATACTGAACTCGGTGCTGTTAATGTTATGACAGGTATCTACACAGGACGTTCTCCTAAAGATAAGTACATCGTTATGGATTCCAACTCAAAGGATACCGTTTGGTGGACATCTGACGAGTATAAGAACGACAACCATCCCATGAGCGAAGAAGTATGGGCTACAGTTAAGGATATCGCTAAGAAAGAGCTTTGCGACAAGAGACTTTTCGTTGTTGATGCATTCTGCGGTGCTAACAAGGATTCCCGTATGGCAGTTCGTTTCATCGTTGAGGTTGCTTGGCAGGCTCACTTCATTAAGAATATGTTCATCGTTCCTACAGATGAAGAGCTTGCTTCTTTCGAGCCTGATTTCGTTGTTTACAACGCATCAAAAGCTAAGGTTGACAACTACAAAGAACTCGGCCTTAACTCCGAGACTTGCGTAGCATTCAATATCACAAGCCGTGAGCAGGTTATCATCAACACATGGTACGGCGGAGAAATGAAGAAGGGTATGTTCTCAATGATGAACTACTACCTTCCTCTTAAGGGCATGGCTTCCATGCACTGCTCAGCTAATACTGATATGGAAGGTAAGAACACTGCTATCTTCTTCGGTCTTTCAGGAACAGGTAAGACAACTCTTTCAACAGATCCTAAGAGACTTCTTATCGGTGATGATGAGCACGGCTGGGACGACAACGGAGTATTCAACTTCGAGGGCGGCTGCTATGCTAAGGTTATCGGTCTTGATAAGGACGCTGAGCCCGACATCTACAACGCAATCAAGAGAGATGCTCTTCTTGAGAACGTAACAGTTGATGCAAATGGTAAGATCGACTTTGATGATAAGAGCGTTACAGAGAACACTCGTGTATCTTATCCTATCAGCCACATCAGCAACATCGCTTCAAAAGTTAACAAGATTTCTGCTGGTCCTGATGCTCAGAACGTTATCTTCCTTTCAGCTGATGCATTTGGAGTACTTCCTCCAGTATCAATCCTTACACCTGAGCAGACTCAGTACTACTTCCTGTCAGGCTTCACAGCTAAGCTTGCTGGTACAGAGCGTGGCATCACAGAGCCCACTCCTACATTCTCAGCTTGCTTCGGTCAGGCATTCCTTGAGCTTCATCCTACAAAGTATGGTGAAGAGCTCGTTAAAAAGATGCAGAAGTCTGGTGCTAAGGCTTACCTTGTTAACACAGGTTGGAACGGCACAGGCAAGCGTATCTCCATTAAGGATACTCGTGGAATCATCGATGCAATCCTTAACGGCGATGTAAACAAGGCTGAGACAAAGAAGATCCCGATCTTTGATTTCGAAGTTCCTACATCACTTCCGGGTGTTGATCCTGCAATTCTTGATCCTCGTGATACATATGCAGATGCTTCTGAATGGGAAGCAAAGGCAAAGGATCTTGCAGAGAGATTCACAAAGAACTTCAAGAAGTATGAAGGCAATGATGCAGGTAAAGCTCTTGTAGCAGCTGGTCCTAAGCTTTGATCTTAATCTCAAAATAAAATAATTAAAGCGTCGGCTTGAATGCCGACGCTTTTTATTTGCTTATTATTGTAAATAATATAATCATTAAAGTTATGAATATGATTTATAGTCTCTCTATATCCTGAGCCGGTAAATCAATGTATCTGGCTCTTATCTTTGCCTTATGAAGTCCAAAGGTCTCCATAGCTGAACAATACTTATCAGCCATCGTAACAATCCAAGCTTCCCTACACATAGGCGGTATTACCGTTAATGGCCACATATGCTTCTTTATGATGTCCTTTTCACGTTCAGATAATACGAAGTCCCTACTTGCGTTTTTAAGGGCCGTAGAGGGGTGAAAAAAGCCATGAAGCTTAGGATGTACGTTACCCTTATCTTTGCCGTCCTTATGCCAGTCATAAAGGAAATAATCGTGTAACAGAGCTCCCCTTACCAGGTCTCTCTCATTGCACTTCGCATGAATGAATCTATTGATTCTAATTGCCCTCTCAGCAACACTTAGACTGTGATCGTAAACAGACATGTCTCCATGCTGGATAAAATGCTTGGTCTTGTGGAACTTATGAGATTCAAGAATATCATTACCGTGTTTTGCTAAAACCTCTCTGACATGCTTGCGCCTCTCCTCGATAAACCTGTGCTTCTCTTCTCTTGTCATATATGATAAATCCTAACTCTTAATACCTAAAATCAAAGATGCTCATCCCAGCTTCAGCAAATAAAAGCTACGGCCTCTTGCCTTACTATATTGCTTAAAACAAGAATATACATCTGTACTTCTCACGGATTGTATTATACGGCATAACCGGGAAAAATAAAACTGAAAAAAGAATAAAATTAATAAAAAAGATGCCTAGACTCGGAATCGAACCAAGGACACGAGGATTTTCAGTCCTCTGCTCTACCAACTGAGCTATCTAGGCAAATTTGAGTAGCGGGGACAGGATTTGAACCTATGACCTTCGGGTTATGAGCCCGACGAGCTTCCAGACTGCTCCACCCCGCGATATTAAGTTGAATGGATGGCGGTGGATTCGAACCACCGAAGCAATTTGCAGCAGATTTACAGTCTGTCCCCTTTGGCCACTCGGGAAGCCATCCATATAAAGAGCCGATGAGCGGACTCGAACCGTTAACCTGCTGATTACAAATCAGCTGCTCTGCCAATTGAGCCACATCGGCCTACTTCTGAAAAATGTCTTTTCAGAAATAGTGGGGCCTATAGGGCTCGAACCTATGACCCTCTGCTTGTAAGGCAGATGCTCTCCCAGCTGAGCTAAGACCCCAGATTTCACAAATATTAGATTGTTGAACGACCCGAAGGGGGTTCGAACCCCTGACCTCCGCCGTGACAGGGCGGCGCTCTAACCAGCTGAGCCACCGGGCCAGATCTTCGTCTGTACCTTCAAAACCGAACACTGAAATGATACTACATCGCTTACAGAAAATCAACTACTTTTTTGTTCTATATCCATATTTTTTTGGACAAGCCCTCGACCTATTAGTACACATCAGCTGAACATGTTACCATGCTTACACCTTGTGCCTATCTACCTCATAGTCTCTAAGGGGTCTTACTGCCGAAGCAGGGATATCTCATCTTGAGGGGGGCTTCACGCTTAGATGCCTTCAGCGTTTATCCCTTCCGGACTTGGCTACCCAGCCTTATGCATCTGGCGATGCAGCTGATACACCAGCGGTCCGTCCATCCCGGTCCTCTCGTACTAAGGACAGCTCCTCTCAGATATCCTACGCCCGCGCCGGATAGGGACCGAACTGTCTCACGACGTTCTGAACCCAG